>DASXQD010000090.1:0-18426 GCA_036493195.1 Gemmatimonadaceae bacterium
AGAGAAATCTTCGCTGGCTGCGGAAGATGCACGGCGACCACGTGCAGGCAGAGATCGCAGATGTGCGCGACGCCGGGGCCGTGAGAGACGCAGTGTCACAGGCGCGGCAGGTCTTTCATTTCGCGGCGCAGGTCGCTGTGACGACGAGCCTCGATGATCCTCAGCACGACTTCGCCGTGAACGCGGGCGGCACGCTCAATGTGCTCGAGGCCATTCGCGCGCAAGCGGATCCGCCTCCCTTGGTGTTCACATCCACGAACAAGGTGTACGGCGGGCTCACCGACATCGCGCTGCAACAGCGCGCGGGCCGCTATGAGCCGAGCGACCCGGCCGTTCGCCAGCACGGCGTGAGCGAAAATCGCCGGCTCGATTTTCACAGTCCCTATGGCTGCTCGAAAGGCACCGCCGATCAATACGTGCTCGACTATGCTCGTTCGTACGGGCTCAAGGCGATCGTGTTCCGCATGAGCTGCATCTACGGCCCGCACCAGTTCGGCACTGAAGACCAAGGCTGGGTGGCGCACTTCCTCATCCGCGCCATCGAAGGAAGACCGATCGTGCTCTACGGAGATGGGATGCAGGTGCGCGACATTCTCTTCGTCGAGGATCTCGTCGATGCGTTCCTGCTCGCCCAGCGCAACATGGATCGCCATTCGGGTACCGCATTCAACATCGGAGGCGGCCCCGCGAACACGACGAGTCTGCTCGAGCTGCTCGACTTGATCGAGAGAATTCACGGTGACTCGCCGGATGTCGCGATGCAGGACTGGAGAACCGGCGATCAGCGCTACTATGTGTCCGATACGCGGCGATTTCAGCAGGCCACGGGATGGCAGCCGCGGATCGGTGTGGAGGAGGGAGTGCGGCGGTTGTACGAGTGGCTCGTGGACGCGCAGCTTCAACCGGCGGTGCGCACCAAGGCCGACTCCTCGAGGCGCGTGGCGGCCGCGAGCTCACATACTGCAGCCGAGGAGGCCGGAGCGGAGGGAGCCGCATGAGCGCGACCGTCGAGGCTGTCTCGCGCACGCGCGGGTCTGACGTCGGAATCTCCCGTGCAGCGGTGATCGATGCTCCGCGCTCGGTACGCGTCGATCTGGTTCCGCTTCCCGAGCCTGCCGCGAATCAGCTGCGCATCCGGCTCGACGGGAGCGGGGTCTGCGCTTCGAATCTGCCCGTATGGGAAGGGCGCGAGTGGTTCAGCTATCCTCAGGAGGCTGGCGCCCCAGGACACGAGGGATGGGGAGTGGTCGATGCGGTGGGCGATCATGTTCGCGGCTTCTCCGTTGGCGATCGCGTGGCGGCTCTCACGTATCATGCCTACGCCGACCACGATCTCGCGGCGCACGATGCGGTGGTGCGGCTGCCACCGGAGCTTCGCGACGCGGATTTTCCGGGTGAGCCGCTCGGCTGCGCAATGAACATCTTCGCGCGCAGCGACATCCGAGCGGGCCAGACCGTGGCGATCGTGGGTATCGGCTTTCTCGGTGCGCTGCTCACACAGCTCGCGTCCTCCGCTGGCGCGCGCGTGATCGCGATCTCACGGCGTCCGTTCGCGCTCGAGGTTGCGCGCAACTGCGGCGCGCGCGAAACGATCGCCATGGAGGATCACGCGCGCATAGTCGAGCGCGTGATGGCACTCACGGGCGGAGAGGGATGCGAGCGCGTGATCGAAGCGGTCGGAATGCAGTGGCCGCTGGATCTCGCGGGCGAGCTCACGCGCATTCGGGGAAGGCTCATCGTCGCCGGCTACCATCAGGATGGGCCGCGCCAGGTGAACATGCAGCTCTGGAACTGGCGCGGGCTGGACGTCATCAACGCGCACGAGCGCGATCCTCTCGCGTATCTCGAGGGCATGCGCGCCGCGGTCGACGCGGTGGTTCGCGGCGTACTCGATCCTTCACCTCTGTACACGCACCGATTTCCGCTCGAACAGCTCGGCCAGGCGCTCGAGGCCACTCGCACGCGTCCGGATGGTTTCCTGAAGGCGCTGGTCGTCGCATGACGGCCACGACGATGGTCACGCGCGATGCTCCCTCGAGCACGAAGCCCCGTCTCGGCTTTCTCGGCGTGGGTTGGATCGGTCGGCATCGGATGGGCGCGATTGCCGAGAGTGGAGCAGCCGAGATCGCCGCCATTGCGGATGCATCGGCAATCGCGCTCGAGAGCGCGCGCGAGCACGCGCCGAAGTGCGAGGTGGCCAGCTCACTCGAAGAGATGCTCGAGGCGGGGCTGGACGGGGTCGTGATCGCGACACCGAGTGCGATGCACGCGGCGCAGGCCATCGAGGCACTCGAGCGCGGAGTGGCGGTGTTCTGCCAGAAACCGCTCGCGCGCACCGCAAGGGAAACACAGCGCGTGATCGAAGCCGCCTGCGCCGCGGACCGGCTGCTCGGCGTCGATCTGTCGTACCGCTTCACGGAGGGGATGCAGCGCATCCGGCGGCTCGTGCGGAATGGGGAGCTCGGCTCGATCTACGCTGTCGACCTCGTTTTTCACAACGCGTACGGACCCGACAAACCGTGGTTCTTCGATCCACGGCTGTCAGGCGGCGGTTGCGTGATCGACCTTGGAATTCATCTCGTGGATCTCGCGCTCTGGACGCTCGATTTTCCGCGCGTGGCTCGAGCGACGTCGCGCCTGTTCAGCGGCGGCGAGCCGCTGCGAGATGCGCTCACACAGGTGGAGGACTTCGCGGAGGCACGTCTCGATCTCGAGAGCGGCGCCACCGTGCGCCTGGCGTGCTCGTGGAATCTGCCAGCCGGCCGTGATGCGGTGATCGAAGCGTCGTTCTATGGCACCAGCGGCGGCGCGGCGATGCGAAACGTGAACGGCTCGTTCTTCGATTTTCGAGCGGAGCGCTTCCGTGGCACCGCTTGCGAGACCCTGAGCGAGCCGCCCGACGCATGGGGCGGACGGGCAGCGGTCGTGTGGGCGCGCCAGCTCGAGCGCAGCAATCGGTTCGATCCCGACATCGGGAATTTGGTGAGCGTCGCCGCGGCCCTGGACGCGATCTATGGCCGCTAGCATGAAGGTCCTCATGACCGCGGACGCAGTGGGCGGCGTCTGGAGCTATGCACTCGAGCTGGCTCGCGCGCTTGCGCCGAGGGGAGTCGAGATCGTGCTCGCGACCATGGGGCCGCGGCCGAGCGCTCTGCGGCGCGAAGAGGCAGCTCGCTGCAGGAACGTTCGGCTCGAGACCAGCGACTTTCGTCTCGAATGGATGCAGAGCCCGTGGACCGATGTGGCGCGCGCAGGCGAGTGGCTGCTCGCGCTCGAACAACGCGAGCACCCGGATCTCGTCCACCTCAACGGCTATGTCCACGCGGCGCTTCCCTGGCACGCACCCGTGTGCGTGGTCGCGCATTCGTGCTCGTGTTCGTGGTGGCGAGCGGTGAAGCACGAGCCCGCGCCCGAATCGTGGGACCGCTATCGCGCAGCGGTGCGCAAGGGACTCGATTCGGCAGCGATCGTGATCGCGCCAACGTGCGCCATGCTCGACGCGCTCACGACGGAGTACGGACACGTCGAACACACACGTGTGATCTACAACGCTCGGCGCGCAAGCGAATATCCGGTGCTGGAAAAGGAAAGGCTGGTGCTCACCGCCGGCCGCATGTGGGATGAAGCGAAGAATGTGAGCGCGCTCGGGTGCGTGGCGCCCAGCATCGAATGGCCCGTGTACGTTGCAGGCGAAAGTGCGATGCCGGGCTTCGAAGGCATGGAGCCCACCTCGTGCTGCAGCCTCGGCCCGATCGAGCATGGCGCGCTTGCACGCTGGATGGGGCGCGCGTCCATCTACGCGTCGCCGGCGCGTTACGAGCCGTTCGGGCTCTCGGTGCTCGAAGCCGCACTCGCCGGCTGCGCACTCGTGCTGGGTGACATTCCGAGCCTTCGCGAGCTCTGGCGCGACGCGGCGCTGTTCGTCGATCCGGACGATCACGATCAGATCGCGTACACCCTGCAACGGCTCATTGCCGACGGCGAGCTCCGACACACGATCGCGAGACGCTGTCGCACGCGCGCGTTCGCGTTCGACCCGAGAGAGATGGCGTCAGGTTACCTGCACGCTTACGAAAGTGCGCTCGCGGGCGCGGGTGCATGGAGGGAGGAGCGTCGATGCGCATCGTGATGTTCTACCACTCGTTGCGGTCGGATTGGAACCACGGAAACGCGCATTTTCTGCGTGGCGTGGTCACGGAACTGGAAGCGCGAGGGCACACCGTGGTCGTGCACGAGCCGTGCAACGCGTGGAGTGCGCAGAATCTGATCGCGGAGCGAGGGCCAAGAGCGCTCGACGACTTCCGCCGTGTCTATCCGAAATTGACGAGCGTGCGAGACGACGGCTTACTCGATCTCGATGAGGCGCTCGACGGTGCGGACCTCGTGCTCGTGCACGAGTGGAACGAGCACGCGCTGGTGAAGCGCATCGGAGAGCATCGCGCAACCGTCGGCGGATATCGCCTGTTCTTCCACGATACGCATCATCGCTCGGTGACCCAGCCCGGGAGCATGGCCGCGTACGACCTGCGTCACTACGACGGCGTGCTGGCGTTCGGAGCCGTCATTCGGGACGTGTACCTCGAGCGCGGCTGGGCCGAGCGCGCGTGGACGTGGCACGAGGCGGCGGATGTGCACGTCTTTCAGCCGCGCACACAGACCTTCCGCGAGGGGGATCTCGTCTGGATCGGCAACTGGGGCGATGACGAGCGTGAGGAGGAGCTCAAGGAATTCCTGATCGATCCCGTCGTTGCGCTGCGGCTGAGAGCGCGCATTCACGGCGTCCGTTATCCGGAGCGCGCGCGAGCGATGCTCGCTCGCGCGTGCATCGAGTACGCGGGGTGGCTTCCGAACTATGAAGTACCCTCGGTATTTTCGCGATTCGATGTGACCGTGCACGTGCCGCGCCGGCCATACGTGCGCGCACTCCCCGGCATCCCGACGATTCGAGTGTTCGAGGCCCTGGCGTGCGGAATTCCGCTCATCTCTGCTCCGTGGGATGACAGCGAGGGACTCTTCACCCCGGGTCGGGACTACCTCGTCGCTCATGACGGCGCTCAGATGCGACGGCACCTGCGGGACGTGCTGAATGACAGAGAGATCTCGGAATCGCTCGTGCTGCACGCCTTCAGGACGATACACGAACGCCACACGTGCGGCCATCGCGTGACCGAGTTGCTCGGATTCATCCGTGAGCTCGATTCCGCAAGGCCCACCGTAGCCGAGTCGGTCGCAGTATGACCAAACGCTCTTCCGGCCTCGACATCGCCTTCTTCGGCTCGAGTCTCGTATCCGCATACTGGAACGGTGCGGCGACGTATTATCGCGGCATCGTTCGCGCGCTCGCCGAACGGGGGCACCGGGTCACCTTCTACGAGCCAGACGCATACGGCCGGCAACAGCATCGCGACATGCCGGACCCGTCATGGGCGCGAGTGGTCGTCTACGCCGGCGAGGGGGAGAACGGAGTCCTGGATGCCCTCGCGCGAGCGCGCGGGGCCGATCTCGTGGTCAAGGCGAGCGGCATCGGAGTATTCGACGAGCTGCTCGAGCGAGAAGTGCTTGCCCTGCAGAACGCGGAGACGCTCGTCGCGTTCTGGGATGTGGACGCGCCGGCAACGCTCGATCGCGTGCAGACGAATCAGGACGATCCGTTTCGTGCCCTCATCCCTCGCTACGATCTGGTGCTCACGTATGGCGGCGGAGATCCCGTGGTGCGCGCGTACGAGGCCCTCGGCGCACGCGAATGCGTGCCGATCTACAATGCGCTCGACCCGTCTACGCATCACCCCGTTCCACCCGACTCGCGCTTCGCTTGCGATCTCGGATTCCTAGGCAATCGGCTTCCCGATCGCGAATCGCGTGTGGAAGAGTTCTTCCTCAGTGCAGCCGCGCTGCTTCCAGAGTGCTCTTTCGTGCTCGGCGGGAGCGGATGGGCGGACAAGCCGATGCCGCCAAACGTGAATCCGATCGGGCACGTCTACACGCACGAGCACAATGCCTTCAACTGCACGCCGCGCGCGGTTCTCAACGTGAACCGCGAGAGCATGGCGCGCTATGGATTCTCTCCGCCCACACGCGTGTTCGAGGCAGCGGGCGCCGGTGCATGCCTCATCACCGACGAGTGGATCGGCATCGAGCTCTTTCTCGAGCCGGGAAGCGAAGTGCTCGTTGCGAGCGATGGTGAGGCGGTGGCGGAGCATCTGCGATCGCTCACCGGCGATCGGGCGCGTGCGATCGGCGGCGCGGCCTACCGGCGCATTTTGCGCGAGCACACGTATGCGCATCGCGTGGCGCAACTGGAGACCCTGCTCGACGTGGTGCCCACGGGAGTGGCCTGATGACCACCGTAGCCGAACGACTGGATATAGTCATGCTCGGTCTGAGCATCACATCGAGCTGGGGAAACGGGCACGCCACCACGTATCGAGGGCTCGTGCGCGAGCTCGAGGCGCGCGGACACCGCGTGCTCTTTCTCGAGCGCGATCAGCCGTGGTACGCAGACAACCGCGACATGGCGCATCCACCCTTCGGACGCACCATGCTCTACGGCGGCCTCGACGCGCTGCGCGCCGAGCACGCCGATGCCGTGCGCGAAGCGGACCTCGTAATCGTTGGCTCGTACGTGCCTGATGGGATTGCGGTTGGAGAATGGGTGACCCGCACGGCTCGCGGCGCCACCGCCTTCTACGACATCGACACGCCCGTCACACTCGTACGCCTCGCGACCGGCAGCTGCGAATACCTGACCACCGAGCTGGTTGGTCGATACGACATGTATCTCTCCTTCACCGGCGGTCCGACGCTCGACCGGATCGAGCAGGAGCTCGGCTCACCGATGGCTCGGCCGCTCTACTGCTCTGTCGATGAGCGGCTCTACCACGTGGAGCCCCGCCCGGTGCGTTGGCATCTCGGGTACATGGGCACGTACAGCGATGATCGTCAGCCGACGCTCGAACGCCTGCTCCTGTCCGTCGCTCGCGAGTGGAAGGAGGCCAGCTTCATCGCCGTGGGCCCGCAATATCCGGAGAGCATCGTGTGGCCACCCAACATCAAGCGCGTCACGCACCTTGCGCCGAAGCACCATCGCGCGTTTTACAACGAGCAGCGTTTCACGCTCAACATCACTCGTGCGGCCATGGTCGCAGCGGGGTGGTCGCCGAGTGTGCGCCTGTTCGAGGCTGCTGCGTGTGGAACGCCGATCATCTCGGACGACTGGAATGGTCTGGATAGCTTCTTCACGCGCGACGAGGAGATTCTCGTCGCCGCGAGTACCGCGGACGTGTTGCGCATGCTGCAGGATGTTCCGGAGGCGGAGCGGCTCGCGATCGGAGCGCGCGCGCGCCGGCGCGTGCTCTCGGAGCACACCGCCGCGCATCGCGCCGCCGAGCTCGAGCAGTACGCGTACGAGCTGCTGGGTGCTCCCCGCGGAGCGGTCGCATGACCAACCTGCTGCAGCACGAGGTGTTCGCATCGTCCGAGGAGCGCGCTCGCGAGATCAGCGCGCTCGGGCCCTGGTTTCACAATCTGCATCTCCCGGACGGATCGCTCACGGCTCCCAATCATCCGCTTGGCGACTTCCCTCGCTTCAAGTGGGACCAGGTCGCGCCACACGTGCCGCAGGATCTCACGGGGTGGAGCGCGCTGGACATCGGCTGCAATGCGGGATTCTACAGCATCGAGCTGGCGAAGCGCGGCGCCCGCGTGCTCGGCATCGATGTCGAGCCACTCTTTCTGCGACAGGCGGAATGGGCATCGCACGAATGGGGGCTGGAAAACGCACTCCGCTTCGAGCAGATGCAGGTGTACGATCTCCGCCGCCGGCGCGAGTCGTTCGATCTCGTGCTCTTCATGGGTGTGTTCTACCATTTGCGATATCCGATGCTCGCCCTCGACATCGTCTCGAGCTGCGTGCAGAAGCTGATGGTGTTTCAGACACTCACGATGCCAGGTGATGAGGTGTCCACGAGCACGACCGTGGATCGCGACGTGATGGATCGCGAGGAGTTCCTCACTCCGGGATGGCCGAAGATCGCCTTCATCGAGCACGCGTTCGCGGGCGATCCGACGAATTGGTGGGCGCCGAACCATGCCGCAGTCGAAGCCATGCTGCGCTCGAGCGGGATGCGAGTGCTCGGTCGCGCGGCTCACGAGATCTATCTCTGCGAGCCCGAGCTCGATCGCGAGACGTGGGCGCGCACGGCGCGCGGCGCCGAGGAGCTCGCGTCCGCGACGGGCGAGAGCGGGCATTGGCACGCGTCCGAGGAGGGCTGATGGGCGCGCCAATATCCGGTCGTGCGGGCGCAACACCCGAGGCGTGGCTCGCTCACATGCTGCGCGGCGACTACGCGACCGCGTGGACCGTGAGCGACGACATTCTTCGCGCGCGGGGTGATGCTCCAACATGGCATCTGCCGCGCCACTTGCAGGCCGTATGGAGAGGCGAGCCGCTGAGCGGCAAGCGCGTGCTCGTGCGCTGCTATCACGGACTCGGGGACACGCTGCAGTTCATCCGCTACGCGCCCCTCGTCGCTGGAATCGCGGCGGAGGTCACGGTCTGGGCGCAGCCGACGCTGCTCCCGCTGCTCGGGACGGTCAAAGGCATCGATCGCCTTCTGCCACTGCACGACGGTGAGCCGGACGCGGTGTACGATGTGGATGTGGAGTTGATGGAGCTGCCGCACGTTTTTCGGACGACGATCGACACCATTCCAAGTGACGTTCCCTATCTGCATGTCCCCGCGCTGCGCCGCTGGACGCATGACTTCGCGGTGGGCATCGCGTGGGCGGCCGGAGATTGGGATGCACGCCGCTCGGTTCCATTCGAGCTGCTCGAGCCGCTCGCCAACATTGCGGGCGTCTCGCTGCACGTGTTGCAGCGCGGTCCGCACCGCGGCGATTGGCGTCCCGGATTCGGCACGCTCGCGCGCGTGCACGACCCACATGAAGAAGCACAGCTCATGCGCGCGCTCGATCTCATCATCAGCGTGGACAGCATGCCGGCGCACCTCGCGGGGGCCCTCGGCGTTCCCGTGTGGACACTCCTGCATCACGAGCCCGACTGGCGCTGGATGTCCCGGGGCGATCGGAGCCCATGGTATCCGACAATGCGCCTCTTCCGCCAGCCACGCCCCGGCGATTGGGAGCCGGTGATCGCACGCGTGGCGAAGGAGCTGGCACACGCGGCACGCGTCGAACGACAGCATCCGCGCCCGCACGCGCGAGGTGCCTTGCTCCACTGCGCATCATGATCGAATCCGTGAAGTTCTGGAACGAGCCCAACAACAAATCACACTGGGATATCTTCGCCGATCCCGAGTGGAAGGAGTACGCCCGGATGACGAGTCTCGCAGCCAAGCGCGTGCGCGAGCTGTGTCCGGAGCTGACGCTCGTGCTGGGCGGGATGTCCCCGATCGATCCTTCCTTTCTCGAGCTGCTCGGCATGCATGGTGTGCTCGAGCACGTCGATGTCGTGGCGGTGCACGGTTTCCCGCTCGACTGGAACCACTGGCGGCTCGATGACTGGCCGCGGAAGATCGCGGAGATCGAGGCTGTGACATCGTTGCCGGTGTGGGTGACGGAAGTCGGCGTGTCGAGCTTCGGCGCCGATGAGGTGCAGGCGTTTGGTCTGGAGCACACGCAGCAGCTCCTGCTCGATCGCGTCGAGCGCGCGTACTGGTACAGTCTCCTCGACCTGCCGCCTGCGTGGGAAGCGACGACACGTCATCGCGAGAGCGAGGGGAGCTCGTATTATCGGCACTTCTATATGGGGCTCATTCGCGACGATCGCACGCCAAAGCTCGCACTCGAGCGCTTCGACTCGCGCATGGGGATCTGCCAGTGGTTCCATTTCGAGGATCCGCGCCTGGAGTTCGCAGTGGAGTGGATGAAGCGACTGGGCGTGCGCCGCGTACGCACCGGCTTGAGCTGGGCGGATTGGCTGCGGCCAAATGCCGAACAGTGGTTCGACCGGATGATGGATGCACTCGCCGGCTTCGACGTGATGGCGACATTGTGCTTCACGCCCGAATCGCGCGGGAGGGAGCCGCACCACACGAGCGTTCCGCAGCGGCTCGAAGAGTACGCCGACTTCGCACAGATGATGGTCGAGCGCTACGTGCTTCCGGAGCGTCGCGCCAACGGGGAAGAGAACGCAGCGAAGTCGATCGCGAGCACCGTCTGAGCGCCGGCCACAAAATGCGACTCTACCTGGTGCGTCATGCGCTGTGTGATGGCGTCGGCAGCATTCTTCGCGGCCGAGCGCCGGGCGTATCGCTGAACGATGAAGGCCGCGAGCAGGCGGTGTGGCTGGCCGATCGGCTGCGCGATGAGCGCGTTCACGCGATCTACTCCTCGCCGCTCGATCGTGCGCGCGAGACCGCGGAGACGATCGCCGCGCCGCATCGACTTCCGGTCTGCATCGAGCCCGCACTGAACGAGATCGACTTCGGCGAATGGACCGGCCGCACGATCAGCGATCTCCAGGAACATCCGCGCTGGCGTGCCTTCAACGAGCGCCGGGGCGCGACGCGCGTACCGGGCGGTGAGCTGATGCTCGAAGTGCAGCAGCGCATGATTGCCGCCGTCGATTCACTGCGCGAGCGGCATCCGTGGGGCACGGTAATCGCCGTTTCGCACAGCGATGTGATCAAGGCTGCGCTCGCGCACTACCTTCGTATCTCCCTCGATCACATCCTGTGTTTCGAGATCGACCCGGCCTCCATCAGCACTCTGGATGTGGAGAGGTCCCGAACCCGCGTGATCCGGCTCAACGACTCAGTCTCCTCCGATTCGTTCAGCCCGTTCCGGCACCACAAGCCGTAGCGATCGTCTGCGCGTCTTTCTTCGCCGCATCCGACGCCGGCTCGTCCGTGGGCGTCGTGCCGCGGCGAGTCTGATAGTGCGAGCGTGTTCCCGCACGCACATCGAGACGCGTGCTCCCCTTGTCCGGCTTCGCCGTTGCGGAGATGACATCGAAGCGGCGGAACTCGTTCACGAAGCGCGTGTCGGTCGTGTCGTTGCGCGTAGCTTCAACGCCGCGCTTGTGGTCCACCACGCGCACATCGTAGCCCAGCGCCTTCGCCTGTTCGGCCATGCAGTTGACGGTGACGCTGACAGTCTGCGGCGAGACGCCCGTCACCGATGGCCAATCGGACTTGAAGCCACCGCAGGCTGAGAGAAGCGCGACGCTCAGGAGCGTGGCGAAGACGGAGAGCGTACGGATCATGATCGGCTCGAAATTGAAGGGGATGGAAGCGCGGTCGTGCGGCTGGGGCTGCAGAGAAGCTAATGCTCCGTCGTCACTTGAACAGGATCGCCGCCTCGACATTGCGTAGCGTGACGCTGCTGACGGGTGCGCCGAGCGTGCCGTCGCGGTGCAATGGCCGCATGGGCGCGGGAAGGGGAACGGTAATTCCGGTCGAATCCGCGTACGTCTGTTTGCGCCAATCGATCTGCGGACGAATCACGATGTACGCGTTGTCGAAGTCTCGGGCGAAGATGCGGTACTTCTGTGCCGCCGCATCGACGCCCGTTGCGATCACGTGGCGTGCCTCGCGCGGGTGACCGACGTCGGCCTCGATCGCCGGCATCCACACCGTATCGGGTCGCACGTTCCACATGTTCTGCTGGTCGTACGAGTAGCGCGACGGGTCCTTCGGCACGGCCATGTAGTAGCTCGCGAGCTGCACCAGCTGTCCGCGCTCCAGCGGCGACGAGTACATCCCCCCCTGAAACGACGGAAAGCTTTTCGCCTTCACCCAGTCCGTGTACGTCCACAGCGTGACGAATTCGGTGTAGACGTTCATCGCGAGCAGATTGTCGATCTGGGTCCACCGGCTCGGCAGGCGATCGGTGAAAGGAAAATTTGCACGCTCGAGATGAGCGCCGCCGCCTGCGACGACGAGCGCCGAGTCCGCGGGATTCCAGTACTCCGCGATGTTGATGAGCAGAAAGCGTGGCTTGATCGCGTCGTGCACCTGCGCGATCAGCTGCGTTTCCGCCGTCATGTAGGCGGCTGTGGTCGGAAATTCATCGCTCGGCTTGGATGCGCCGCTCATCCCGCCGCCGAACTCGTCCAGGAAGACGCCGTCCTGGCTCTGCGCGACGCGAGACAGTCGATCCACCTGATACGCGCGCTGGCCCGGATCTCCCGGATTCACGACATAGCGCATCGAGTCCCAGATCTTCAGCTGCACGCGATGCGCTTCATCGTGTCCGCCGTGATGAAGAAACGCGTTCTCGATGTCGTAGGTGGAGTGTGCCTGGTACCAGCTCTGCATGTCCGTGAAGTAGCCGCTCGCTGGATCATCGTGCGCGCCCTTCTGTCCCGGCACGGGCACTGTGAACTGCAGCGCATACGGAAAGTAGAGTATCGTCGGATCGACCGCCTTCCATTGATCGCGCGGCCCCGACATCACGCCATCGATGCGCGAGCCCAGAAATGCGTACGATGCGCGCTGATCGGGGGGCGAGGCGTAGCGTGAGTAGAAATCCGTGTAGAACACGCTGATGTGCGGAAAATGCGGCGACCGCGCCGAACGCCTGGCCATGGGCGCCATGTGCCCCGATGACGCGACCAGCGGGCGAGCGACGGCCGCGGGCGCCGCGGCGACCTGCGTTGGAGCCGCGGGCTGCACCGCAGGACGAGCTGGCGGGGGCGCCGGTGCCGGCGCCGGTGCAGGCGGCGGTGCCGGCGCGCGCGATGCCACGGTGCTCGCCTCTTTTTCCGAAGGCTGCGGGAAGACGCTCACACGTGTGATCGAGTACGCCGTGCCGACTCGCGACGTAATCCCCGTCACGCCGGCGGAGCGCGCGATCACACGCCCGTTGCGGTCCACGCGCGCGACCGCGTCATTGTCGCTCGACCAGGCGATCGTCACCGGCGCCTCGTTCGGCGGCGAGGCTATCACCACGTGTATCGTCATCGTGTCGCCGACGCCGAGCGACATGGTCGCCGGAAAGTTCGTCATGCGAACCGCTTCCTGCGCACCACCGCGTCGACATGCAACGCACGCGATGAGCACGAGCCACACGGCGGTGCGCCGCGCTCTCGTGCTCGAGAAACGTGTCACTGCGGGTTACGTCGCTCGCGGGCGGTCGGCAAACAGTCGTTCTGCGCCGGAGCGGTCGGCTTCACCCGCACGCTCTTCGCGGGAATGCCCACGTACACGTGGTGCGCACGCACATCGCGCGTCGCCACCGCCATGGCGCCGACCATCGCGTCGCACCCCACGTGGACTCCCGCCAGAATCGTCGCATGGTACGTCACGCGCACGCCATCCTCGAGCTGCGTCTGCGCATCCGTGACATCGCGCTGATCGACGATGCTGTGCGTGTGCGAATAAATGTTCGCGAAATCGGAGATCGACACCTTGTTTCCCAGAACGATTCCCCCACGGTCATCGAGCAGCACGTTGCGGTGCACGACGACGTCGTCACCGACCTCCATGTTGTACCCGAAGGAGAACTCGACGTTCTGAAATGCCTTGAACCGCTCGCCGCACCGCTGAAAGATGTATTTCGCGAGCATCCGGCGCAGCCGAACACCGGCCTCGACGTTCTGTCCGCCGATCACCGTACGGTCATAGCTGTACCAGAGCCAGAGCAGTGGCTTGACGCGCTGGAACTTCTCGTCGTCGCATTCCGCGTAGTACTCGGGCTCGAGCGTGATGTTGCGCGGGTCGAGCGACATCAGCGCCGCGCGCGTGGAGAGCGGGAGCGACTCGTCGTGCACCGCCGTCTCCCACGAGCTCGCGTACGCTGGGAAGGTCAGGGCGCAGAGCGCGCGCCGGCAGATCTCCGCGCGATCAGCCCCGGGAGCGGCGATCTCGTGCTCCAGTTGCTCGATCCACGCATCGATCACGGGAATCGCCGATTGCGACGGAAGCTTGCGGAGCGGATAGATGGCCATGGTCGGCGAGGTGTGAGGGTGGTTCGGCTGCGATGATCCAAAGTTATCAGCGCCGTGTCCCCGTTACACCTTGGGCGATCCGACCGCGTCACACCTCCGGCGCTTGCTCCGGCGCGGCAGGCGATCGCCACGACGGCTGCGCCACGAGCTCCACGACTGCCGCGGCAAGCTCATCCCGTCCGACCTTGGTCACGGTGCTGAACGGGATCACCTGCTCCTCCTCCAGCCCAAGCGCTGTCGTGAGCGAGATGATCCGCTGCTTGAGCTCCGTCGTGCGCAGCTTGTCGATCTTGGTGAGCACCACCACGGTCGGCGCCCCGATCTCCGCGAGGAACTCCAGCATCTGGAGATCGTCGGTGGATGGCGGATGCCGCGAATCGATCAGCTGCACCACGCCACGCAGCTGCGCGCTGATGCGCAGGTATCCTTCGATGAGCGGACGCCACGCCACGCGCGTGGTCTTGGCAACGCGTGCGAAACCGTATCCCGGAAGATCCGCCAGCACGAACTGATGGTTTACCCGGAAGAAGTTGATCTCGCGCGTCTTTCCGGGTGTCTTGCTCACGCGCGCCAGCGCCTTTCGCTTGACGAGCGCATTCAGCAGCGATGACTTGCCGACATTCGAGCGGCCGCTGAACGCGACCTCCGGCAGCGTCAGATCCGGCGGCCGCCATCCGGTAGGCGACGCCATACCGCCGAGGAACTCGATATCGCGAATGACGAGCGGGTCTTCCACCTTCCCCGCATCGCTCAATGCGTGACCGCGGCCGTCATCTCCGGCTTGGCCGCGACGCGCGCCTCTCGCAGCGCGAGCGCGAGCACTTCGTCCATCGTCGAAACGGGATGGAAGGAGAGCCCATCGCGAATGTCCTGCGGGATCTCCTCGATCTCTCGCGCGTTCCCCTCGGGGATGATGATGTGCGTGATGCCCGCGCGTCGCGCAGCCACGAGCTTCTCCTTCAATCCGCCAATGGGCAGCACGCGTCCGCGCAACGTCACCTCCCCCGTCATGGCGGTATCCCCACGAACCGGCGCGCCCGTGAGCGCGCTCACCAGCGCCGCCGCGATCGCAATTCCCGCCGACGGGCCGTCCTTCGGCGTCGCGCCCGCGGGAAGATGTACGTGGATGTCGCGCGTCTTCGGGAACTCGGGATCGATGCCGAGCATCGCGGCACGCGAGCGCGCGTACGTCATCGCGGCGTTCGCGGACTCCTTGAGCACGTCGCCGAGCGTGCCGGTGAGCTGCAGTCGCCCGCGCCCGCGCACCACCGCCACTTCGATCTCGAGCAGGTCTCCACCCACCGAGGTGTAGGCCAGACCCGTCGCCACGCCCACCTTGTCGTCGAGCGTCTGCTCTTCGGCCTCGAAGGGAGGAACGCCGAGCAACTCTTTCAGATCTGCCAGGGTGACGTGCGCAGGCTCGGGCACCAGCAGCTTCGCCGCCGCCGCGCGCCGCGCCAGCTTGCGCGCGATCCGCGCGAGACGGCGCTCGAGCTCGCGCACACCCGCCTCGCGCGTGTACAGTCGTGTGACCGCAGGGATCACGTCGGCATCGAAGGTCACGAGCTTCGGATCGAGCCCATGCGCCGAGAGTTGGCGCGGCACGAGAAATTGTCGCGCGATCGCGTGCTTCTCGTGATCGACGTAGCCCGGAAGACGGATGATCTCCATGCGATCGCGCAGCGGCTCCGGAATCTGCGCGAGCGAGTTCGCCGTCGTGACGAACAGCACCTGCGAGAGATCGTAGTCGACCTCGAGATAGTGGTCGTTGAAGGCGGTGTTCTGCTCGGGATCGAGTACCTCGAGCAGGGCGCTCGATGGATCGCCGCGCCAGTCCTGCCCCATCTTGTCCACCTCGTCGAGCAGAATCACCGGATTCACCACCTCGGCGCGCCGCATCGCCTGGATCACGCGGCCAGGGAGCGAACCGATGTACGTGCGGCGGTGCCCGCGTATCTCCGCCTCGTCGCGCACGCCGCCCAGCGACATGCGCACGAAGGTGCGGCCGAGCGCGCGCGCAATCGAGCGTCCCAACGACGTCTTCCCAACGCCGGGCGCACCCACGAGGCACAGGATCGGACCCTCGAGCTTTCCGACCAGCGCGAGCACGGCGATGTAATCGAGAATGCGATCCTTCACATCGGTGAGCCCGAAGTGATCCTCGTCGAGCACGGCCTGCGCGCGCGCCACGTCCACGACATCGTCGCTGCGCTCCGTCCACGGCAGCGCCACGATCCAGTCGAGATAGTTGCGCGCGACAGTCGATTCGGGGGAGAGCGGCGCGGTGCGGCGGAGCTTGCGCAGCTCGCGATCGGCGCGCTCCCGCACGACGGGCGGGAGCTGTTTCTTCTCGATCGCGGCGGTGAGCTCGTCGAAGCCGTCGCCCTCATCCTGTCCGAGCTCGCGATGGATCGCCTTGAGCTGCTCCTGCAGATAGAACTCGCGCTGATTCTGGAACAGCGAGCCGCGAACCTCACCCTCGATCTTGCGCTCGAGGCGCAGGATCTCGATCTCGGCGGTGAGCGTTTCCGCAAGCATCGAGAAGAGCGTGCCGATGTTCGCCGCCTGCAGATAATCCTGGCGCTGATCGAGGCGCACCAGCATGTGCGCCGCGATCGCGAACGCCTGCTTCTCGCGCGCCTCCGTTCCCTGCACGAGTGACACGACCTCGGCGGGAAGACGTCGATGCAGCGCGACGTATTCCTCGAACAGCGTGACGACACGACGCGCCATCGCGCGCTCGTCGGCGCCGCTCGCCGGCTCATCGAGCAGGAAGGGCGTGATGATTGCGCGAAGCACTTTGTCCGTTGGCGCATACCGCGTGACCTTCGCACGTGCAACGCCTTCGAACAGCACCTTGGTCGTGCCGTTCGGCAGTCGCGCCACCTGCAGCACGCGGCCGACGACGCCCATGCGAAAGAGATCGGCTGCCGCCGGATCCTGCGTATCCGCCGTGCGTTGGGCGACGAGAAAAATCCAGCGATCGCCGGCGAGCGCCGCCTCGACCGCCGCGAGTGACGCCGCGCGCCCGACCAGCAGCGGGATCACCATGTATGGAAAAATCACGACGTCCCGGAGCGGGAGCACCGGTAGCCGGTCCTCCAGCTCGAACTGCTCCTCGTCGCGCGTCAGCTTGATCAACATGCCTCCAATATACGCGGGAATCGTCGATTCGCGGTGGGGATTCGAACGGTGTGACGAAGCACACCGAGGGTTCCCTGAAACCAAATCGGACGCGATTCGTAAGCCTCATCATGCGAGGCGATTAGGTAAGCCTTGGCCGCAGCGAGAAGCTGTGAGCTCGATCCTCGATCCTCCGACCAGGAGCTCCCAATGATCGATCGACTTCCGGCTTTGTCGGCGCGTGCCTCACGGCTCGTGCTCGCGGCGGTGATGCTGTGCGCTCCGTTCGCCGCACGCGCGCAGCGCTCGAACATCAGTGTCGAGCTGCATGCGAACACGAACGTCACCGCGGCCGATCTTGGCCTCCCGGATTTCCCGTCGGCTCGCTCGTACACCGATTCGGGCAACGAGTCGCCGGTCGATCTCGGATTCACCTTCGGCGACGTGCACTTCAGAGTGCTGGTCTCGAAGTATCTGACGGCGGCCTCGCCGCATCAGGTCTTCGATTTCTATCGGAAGCCTCTGGCGCGATACGGGGACGTTCTCGAGTGCGATCATGGGGAGCCCGTGGGTCCACTCAAGATCACGCGTGGTGGACTCACGTGTGCCGACAGCGTTGGGGGAAAGCACTCGCACGTCAGTGGCGATTTCGATTCGGGGCACGAGCTGCGGAGCGGAAACCCGTCGCTGTTCCGGATTGTCGCGCTCGAGTCGCCTCACGCGGACTCGACGCAATTCACGCTGCTGCTGATCGAGCTCCCGAAGGACACAGGATCCCAGGGCACGTCGCGGTAGGGCACAGTCCGTCGCGAAACGGCCCCTTCAGCTCGATTGTTGTACGGATGGGTACATTCGCGCGTGCGCCGGTGCATGTTTGTGGTACGGCGTGGACGAAGGCTGAACGGCCTTCACGACATGGTCGTGACTTTCGTCCATTGAGGTCTGCATGCGCCGACTCGTGTCTCTGCTGCTCGTCTTCGCCGCATCACGTGCGGCTGCTCAGGCTGGTGCGCGAGCGTGCCCTGCCGGTGCCGAGCTCCGAGCGAGTGTACCTGAGTCCGCTGGGGCCGCATCCATGCCCGGCATGGACATGTCCGCGTCCGCGGTGCAGGTGGACAGTGCGCGGCAGGAGATCCGGATCGTGGCCGGCCCATTCCGGATCGCGGCCATGGCGCACGAGTCGGACGACATGATGATGATGGACACCCCGGTTCTGCGCGTCGCGTGGCCCGTGGATGGGTGGGTACGCGGATACAGCGTGCAGCTCTGCGATGGGGATGCCATATCCGGTACCGCGCTGGCGCGCGGGATGGTGCACCATGTTGGTCTCGCGAACTACAGCCGGCGCGAGCTGCTCTATCCCATGGTCGAGCGGCTGATGGCGGTGGGGAAGG
>DASXQD010000091.1:0-5557 GCA_036493195.1 Gemmatimonadaceae bacterium
TCCGGCATTGTACCGCTGCAGCGTGAAGTCGAGCAGGCGGAACATGAGCGTCTGCGCGTCTGGCTGGTGGTGAGTGTTGATGTAGATCAGAATCGCCGCGTAGGCAGCGGCAGCAGTGACGCGATCCGCCCCTTTCGGATACAAGGACACGATCATCTGCGCTGTAGCAGTCACCGAAGGGCAACCCGTTGGGACTATGCTTTCGGAAACCGGTGGTGGCACCGGCTCAGTGCTGTTTCGACTGTCGCTCGAGCAGGAAGTAATGAGGACTGCGCTGGCCAGCACGGCCACGCACCCTCCCAACGATGATCGCCACATTCGCCTGTTCCTCCGAAAAGCGGGTAGTCCAGCCCATTCACACTCTGTCCGGCAATGCCTCTTGCCTCACTGCTCCATCGCTACTGTTTTGCCGTCACCACCAACCGCTCGAACCGCGGATCGTCGGCGATACTTCTCCAGCGCCAATTGTTGTCCGAGTTGAATCCCACAGCCGCCGTCGGATTCGCCGACAGATAGATCGCGAGCGATTTGATCGCCGCGCTCTTGTCGCCGAGCAGCGTCCACGCGAACGCGCGATAGTATTCGAGATCGCGAGTGGGATCGACTTCCGTGGGCGCGTTCGCGTGCGCAAGCACGTGCTTCGCGCTGTCTGCCAGTCCGGCGCGCGCGAGCACCGCCGCAACCGCGAGCTGCGTGCTCGCTGCTGCGTAACGCCGCGATGATTCCGGCGTCAGCTTCACGACCGAATCCGAGAGCTTCCACGCCAACGCCGGATCCGCCGTCATCGCCTTGGTGCCCAGCAGATCCAGTTGACATTCGACGAATCGCGGATCCGTCGGAAAACGTTTACCGCCCACCTCGCACCAGTGCGCCGCCTCCGTGAACTGCTCGTCATCCAGCGACAGGGTGAACAGGCGGAAGACAATGATATCGATATTGCTCAGAAATGCATCCTGATCGTACGCGCGACGCGCGGCGAGCTTCGCACCCGTGACGTCATCGGTGTGCACGAGCAGTGAGCTGAGCACGCCCCACGCTCCCGCCTGCGCGGGGTTGATCTTGACCGCCTGCTCCAGATCCGCCTGTGCTCCATCGAGCAGCTGCTTCGCCGCCGCCGTTCCCGGCTCCAGGCCGAGCAGATAGCGCCAGTACCGCAGCGTGCCGCGCAGCTCCAGCGCGTCGGGATTGTCCGGCGCCAGGGAGAGCGCCGTGTCCGCATGCGCGAGCCCGATGTCGATCCAGTGCGACGCCTTCGTCTGATCGTCGCCGAAGAAGCGCGAGGCCCGATACGCGAGTGTGCCGCGCATCGTCGGCACCGCGACCCACGCCGGATCCAGCGAGCGCGCATGCACCAGCAGCGTGTCACCGCTCTTCACCTCGCGCAGCACCGCTGTCGTGTCGCTCGCCTTTATCGCGGCATCTTCTGCCCGCTGGTGCTGCGATGCCTGCTGCAGCAGCGCCCACGCATCCGCGCTCGTCGTTCCCTCGCGCTGCTCGCGGAGCAGCACCTCGTGCCCGAGTCGCTTGCGCAGAAACTCCGCGACGCGGCGTGCGAGCGAGTCCCGCAGCGCGAGCGTGTTGCCCCGCGGCTCCTCGAAGCTCGCGCGCTCGAAGTCGGTGCCCGTGCCGTCCTTGAGCCGCACGCTCACCCGCAGCTTTTCCTTGTCCGGTTCGATCGAGCCCAACACGAGCGTGCCCGCACTGAGTGCGCGCGCAATGCTGTCGGGCGGCGCGCCGCTGTCGCGGAAGACCGCCGCGCCGTTCGTCGACACGACATCGAGACCGGACACCGCGCTCAGTCGCGTGATCAGCGCCTCGGTGAGCCCATCGGCGAGATACTTGAGATCGTGCGTCTTGCTGTCATCCTCGAAGTACATCACCGCGATGCGCCGCGGATCGAGCCCCGTGCTCTCCCCCGCGCTCCGGATGTGCGCGCCGCGCGTGTAGTGCCACGCGCCCCAGCCCACGAGCGCAACCGGCAGCAGCACCGCGGCCACGCGCAGCGCGAGCTTCTTGCGCTTCGCGGCCGGCGACATCGCTCGCATGGCCGAGGTCGCGCTGCGCGCCGCCTCGACCCGCCGCGAATACGTCGCACCCTTGGGGCGCTGCAGCGCCTCCGCGAACGCACCCGCGGTCTTGAAGCGATCCGCCGGAATCTTCGCGAGCGCCTGCAGCACCACATCCTCGAGCTCGTCCGGCACGTTCTCGCGCACGATGGCGAGCGATGGAACGCGATCCATCGTGTGGCGCGCGATGATCGATGCGGCCGTCGGACCCACGAACGGCGGCGTGCCCGCGATCATCTCGTAGAGCACACAGCCCAGGGCATAGACATCGCTCCGTCCATCGATGTCCTTCTCGCCCATGGCCTGCTCGGGGCTCATGTACGTGGGCGTGCCGAGCGTGATGCCGGTTTGCGTGAGCTTCTCTTCGCCCATCGCGCTGATTGCGTGCGCGATGCCGAAGTCCGCGACGATCGCGTGTCCGTCGTCGAGCAGGATGTTCTCGGGCTTGCTGTCGCGATGGACGATGCCGTTGCGATGCGCGTAGTCGAGGGCGGACGCCACCTCGATCGAGATCTGCACCGCCTCATCCACCGAGAGCTGGCGGTCGTGATCGAGCCGCGCGCGCAGCGATTCGCCGGGAATGAACGGCATGACGTAGTACAACAAATGATCCGGCGTCTCTCCTGAATCGTAGAGTGCCAGAATATTCGGATGGCTGATCTTCGTGGCCAGCTGGATTTCGCGGCGGAATCGTTCCGGACCGAGTGCCATCCCGAGGTCCGGAAGCAGCACCTTGATGGCTACCTCGCGATCGTGCCTGAGATCTTTCGCGAGATAGACAGTGGCCATGCCTCCGCGTCCCAGCTCGCGCACGATCTCGTACCGCCCTTCCAGGGCAGCTCGCAGCTTATCGAGACCGTTCGTCACCGGGTGTCCGTGCCCTACGTTAAGAGACGCTAAGCAGCGAAGATACGAGCCCGGATCGAAATCTGCCAGACGGTGAACCGTTGTTTATTTGAGCCGGGCACAGCGGGTCAACGGGCACTCGTCGAATCGATGGCGGACGCGCTCCGGTACACGGTTCCACCCTTCATCACGAACAGCGGCCGTTCGAGCACGGTCACGTCGGTGAGCGGGTCACCGCGTACGGCGATCAGATCCGCCCACGCACCCGGTGCCGCCGTCCCCACTTTGTCCGACCAACCCAGAAGATCGGCGGCGTTCGATGTGGCCATTTGGATGGTCTGGAGCGGCGTCAGCCCGAGCTCGAGCAGATACTTGAACTGTTTGGCGTTCGTGCCGTGCGGATACACGCCCGCATCCGTCCCGAACGCCATCTTCACTCCCGCGTCGATCGCGCGTCGCCAGTTCACGTTTTGCGCCTTTCGCAGCTGCCGCTCCTTTTCGATGATCTTGTCGGGCAGTCCCAACTCCTTGCCATGCTCGAGGATGTAGGCATCCGTGTAGATGTCCGGCACGAGATACGTGCCGTGCTCCTTCATCAGGCGCACGCCCTCCTCGTCGACGAGTCCGCCGTGCTCGATCGACGCCACCCCCGCCCGCGTCGCGCGCTTGATCGCCTCCGCGCCGTGCGCGTGCGCGGCGACCTTCCGCCCCCACGTCGTCGCTTCGGCCACGATCGCGTTGAGCTCCTCCTGCGAGTACTGCGGCGCACCCACCGCCTCCTCCTCGGACAGCACGCCGGCGCTCGCGAGCACCTTGATCCAGTCCGCACCGTACTTGATGTTCGTGCGCACGGCTTTCCGGACCTCGTCCACGCCATCCGCGATGTTGGACATCTGCTGGAAGTGGATGTACGGGGAGAATCCGTTCAGATCCCCGTGACCCCCGGTCGCGCTGAGCGCGAGCGTCGCGACGAGCATGCGCGGACCCTCCACCACGCCTTCGTTGATGGCGTTGCGCAGCGCGACGTCGATGAGCTCCGGCGCACCGACATCCCGCACGGTGGTGAACCCCGCCTCGAGCGTGCGCTTCGCGTAGACGTGCGCGCGGACCGCCGCATCGATCGGGCTGCGCCGAAAGAGGTCGGTGTAGTAGTCGTGGCTCTCTCCCGACAAATGCGTGTGCACGTCGATGAGCCCCGGGAGCACCGTCGCATTCCCGAGATCGATCACGATTGCGCCGGTGGGCACGGCCCCGCCCGATGTCGCCGACGTGATCCTGCCGCTGTCGACGACGATCACCACATTGTCGATGCGCTTGCCCGTGCGCGGCTCGATGAGATGCGCGGCGCGAAGCACCGTTCGCCGGGGCGGCGCAGCGGAGGACGGCGCGGCGTCACCCTGCGCGCACGCACTAGTCGGAGTTGAGAAGGCTGCGATCGCGAGCGTCGCGACGAGAAGCGGAATGGCGCTGCGTGTGCAGGTCATGGACTGTAGGTTGAGGTGTCGAATGACTGGGTGCTGCGGAGTGCCGCGTTCTCCTTCGCCTCCTTGATCTCGAGCTCGAGCTCATCGATGCGCGCCTTGAGCACCGCGTCGTAGCCGGCATGTGCACCCTCCACGATCGAGGTCGCCGCCGCACCCGCGCCATTGAGCGCCGCGCTCGACGACTGCTCGACACCGGTGACGTTCCCGTGATCGCCGAAGGTGAGCGCAATCTTGCCGGAGCCCAGAACCTGCGTGCCGAAGGCGATGTGGAGAATGGGATCGGCAGCCGACACGAGGGGGACTATGCGCTCCTCAGCAACCGTGAGCGTGGTGTTTCGCGGATCGATCGCGTCCGGCACATGCACGCGAATCACACGCATGATCGGCTCGCGAAAGTAGATCCTGGCGCATACCGAGTCCGCGCCCGTGCAGCCGATCGCCGCGCTCCGCGCATTGGGCGCCGGCTCGAGAGCGCTCGTGGGCTCCGGCACCGGAGACACTGACACGAAGACGTTCGCGAGCGTGAAGAGCTCGAGGTCGTGCGTGAACGTCGCGCTCTGGCGGGCGATCGCCGACCAGGTCGCGCCGGGATCGGGCGCCGGCGGCAGCTCGGTGAGATCGAAGGTTCGGACCACATGTTTCGTAAACAGCGGAACCGGCTTGGCTCTGACGGTCGTCATGCAGCTCGTATCATGGCCGGCCGTGAGACCACCATGCGCCAGTGCGCCGGCCACGCCTGCAACACCCTTCGCAATGATGCTGGCAATCGCGGCGCGCTGGTCGGTGCCCGCGTAGTTGAGCGATGTCAGCACACCGGTCTCGCTTACTTTGACGCCGAGTGTCTGGTCGAGCAGGCCGGACGGAGTCAGACCGAGTCGGTAGGCCTGCCGGCGATCGGGAACCGTGGTCACGGTCATCGTCCAGCTGGTCGCGACCGAATCGTGGGGCTCGCAGGCACCGTTGCGGCCGCGCACCACCTCGCGGAACTGGCTCACCTTCGCGTCTACCGTGAGGAGATCTCTCGTCAGGAAATAGCGCAGTCCCTCGTCCGGTGCGTGGCTGATGTCGAACGGACCACTGGTACTCAGAGTACCAGGGGAGGCGCAGGCCGCTGCCGATGTCGACAGGAGTAGAACGAGTACTCGGGCGTGGCGCGGCATG
>DASXQD010000092.1:0-1597 GCA_036493195.1 Gemmatimonadaceae bacterium
TGCTTGCCGGGCTCCATGAAGATGCCCGTGTGCGCCTTACCCGCGATCATCAAGCGGTGATAGCTGAGATTCGTCTTCCGGCTCTCGGGATCGCGCGCGAGCACGATCGCCGCCGTGATGTACGGCTGCTCGCTGTCGCCCTCGTGGTAGACGAGCGGAGGCAAGAGCCCGAGATCCACGTCGACGCCCCGAAGCACATTGTCGTGCACCGGACCTGCGCTCGCGACCTCGGGCGCGACCGGGCGATCCACGGCCTCGGAGTAGCGCTCGCCCACGGCCTTCAGCGGGCAATCCATGGCGAACGCGAGCCGGCCCATCGAGCCGCACACGTTCGTGACCAGCGGAAAGCGTGTGCCCTTGACGTTCTTGAACAGGAGCACAGGCGATTTCATGCGCTGCTCGAGCTTGACGATGAACGCCGTGATCTCGTACCGCGGATCGACCTCGCGCTCGATCTCGACGAGATCGGCGCGCCGCTCCGCGCGGACTCGATCGAGAAAGCCGCGGAGATCGAGGCGATGCACGGGGATGCTCATGCGGTCCGTCCTTCCGTCCATTCGACGATACTGCGCGCGAGCGCTTCGGGCACGTCGAATTGCATGCCGTGCGCGCTCTCGAGGCGCACCCGCGTGACTCGCGCCGCCTTCGCCTTTTCGAACCCGCGCTCGGTCTCGGTGTTGTCGGTCGCCCGATCGCGCTCCGCGAGCACGAGCAAGATCGGGAGCGCGAGCTTCGGGAGCGCGAGGCGCGCGCCCATCCCGAGCTTGCCCATCGCGGCGAGAAAGCGGGGGGTGAAGCGCGCGAGCCGGTGCTCGTCCTTGACGATGAAATCGTCTAGGAAAGGCCCGCTCGTGAACGTGTCCTCGCTGATCGGGCTCTCGAGGCAGGGCGCCGACTCCGGTTGCCCTCGGGCCAGGGGCTCTTGCTCGGCCATGCGCCGTTTCAGCTCCACCGTCGGGAAGAGCCCGGGGGCGAGCAGCGCGAGACCGTCGATGCGCCCCGAGAGCTCGGCGGCGAGGTTCATCGCCAGCACCGCACCCCAGCACCAGCCGACCAGATAGAGCGGGCGATCGGACAGACGCTCGCGTTCGATGATCCGGCAGGCATCGTCGATGAGGACCTTGCTGCTGGGCGCATCGCCGCGAGCGGCTTCGTTCTCGCCGGAGCCCCGCCGATCGGCACCCACCAGCTTGAACCCGGCGTCCCGGAGCGGCTTCGCGAGGGGAAAAAACCAGAGCGAATGGCTCATGATCCCGTTCAGGAGCACGATCACTCCGCGGCTCTCCCCAATGGTCGAGGACCACGATCTGTAACGCAGATCGTAGCCATCAGCGGCGAAAGTTCGCGCGATCGACCCGCTCTGTTCGGGGTCCAGGACAACCGGAGCCATCGCGATCCTCAGTTGTCTTTGGATCCGACGGAACCCTGGGCGTGCGCGCCCGTTGGGGCTTCCGCCACCGTGTCGTTCGACGGCTTGCTCCAACGGATCGCCTTCGCAGGAACGCCGACCGCGAACGCCCCGGGTGGAACGTCGGAGATCACCATCGAATTGGCGGAAATCATCGCGCCCGCGCCGACATTCACAGGACAGAGGATG
>DASXQD010000093.1:0-6750 GCA_036493195.1 Gemmatimonadaceae bacterium
CGACATCCCGTTCTCCCCCGAGCTCCATCTCGAGCTCGCCGCGGGCGCCGGACCCGCGTTCGGCGGCGGCCCGGATGTGAGCTTCAGTGCCCGTGGAGATGCCGTCGTGCACTTCCTGCTCGATCCGGAACATCGCATGCGCTGGTCGCCCTACGCAGGCGGCGGCGTTGGCGCCCGCTACGATAAGTTGGCGGACTGGCGCGCTGTCGCGATTCTGGTGATTGGCGTCAACGCGCCCAAATGGAAACACGCGATGCCATTCGTCGAGGCCGGGCTGGGCGGCGGCTTTCGCATTGGTGCCGGGATCAGACGAGCGCCCTGAAGGCAGCCCCCGGATGAACGAAGCCCCCACGCGTACGGCGCAGGGGCGGTGCGTCTAAATAGCAGGGATCTCCGAGATCAGGCAGCCGTCGCGGCGTCGACTGGCTCGCTTTCGATTCGTGACTTGGGCGGCTGCGAAAAGCGAAGACCCAGCGTGCGGAGCTCTGTCAGCTGGTCCTTCGTCAGCTCGTGATACCGATCCTCGAGATACGCCATCGTGTCGTTGAACCACTCTTCCTGGTGCTCCGGAGTCGCCTGAGGCACCCCGCACCGAATCACCTGCTGGAACATCTCATCTCGTGCTTGTTCGAACGGCGTTGGAACGCTCACTTCTTTCCGGCGATTTCTAATGTTGTTATTGGCCATGCATCCTGTTGGGTGTGGAAGTCTTGTAAATATAAGCGTTTTCGCATTGTCTATCCACTAAACGAATGACGCGCTCGAGTTGTTGCAAAGAGCTGATGGCGACCGTCGAGACCCGCTTTAAACCGCTCGCCGAACGAGCTCGTCGATCAGCTGCGTCAGCGTCTCGGGTGACTCTTCGGGGACGAGTCGCGCCACCCCCGGCAACTTGACGAGCACGCTTCCCGGAATCGCTCCCTGGAGCCGCTCGCCCATGCCACTGTCGAGCCACTGATCCGCTTCTCCCCAAACGATCGTGGTCGGCACCGCGATCGTTTTGAGAGCGAGATCAGCCACATCCTCGGCCCTGAGCGCGCGCGCGACGGAGAGGAGGTGTGTCACCCCTTCGCTTCCGACATACGGCGCCAGATAGCGCGCCACGAGCCGCGCCGGCATGCGCTCCCGGTCCGCGACACTCCCCTCCAGCACGCGCCTGAGCAGCTGCGCGGCGCCGAGCATGCCCTGCGTGAGGCGGAAGGTGAAACGTGCCGTCTCGCGCTGCACCACCTTCACGTCGCGCGCGGGGCACTCGTCGAAGCCCACGCTATTGATCAGCATCAGCGCGCCCACGCGCGTCGGCCGCGTCACCGCGAGCCGCTGCGCCACGCCGCCTCCGGCATCGATCCCCACCACGGCCGCACGCGGAATTCTTAGCGCCGTCATCACGCGGTCGATGTGTTCCGCCTGCGCCGCGATCGAGTAGTCGCCGTCCAGCGGGCGATCGGATTCGCCGTAGCCCAGCAGGTCGATCGCGAGTGCGGTGTGTCCCAACTCGGCCAGCCGCGGGGCGATCGCCCGCCAGAGAAAGCTCGACGTCGGGAATCCGTGGATGAGCAGCACCGGCTGCCCGCCGTGTCCGAATCGCTCGACGTGCAGGGCGCCACCGCCGCCCGGAATTCGGAGGATGTCCGCTTGTATGTGAGGCTCCGAAGGGGTCGGGGAAAGGGAAAGCTACAGCAGGCGAAGGTTGCTTGCGCAACATCATCCTCGCCCTAGCTTTCGAGGATTCGAGAGCGACGCGCGGAACGGCCGAGTGTGCGGGCCGTGCTCCACCCGAGGCAGTAGCATGTCCGAACCCGAGGAAACGTACGACGACAAGCGAGCGCGCAAGCTCGAGGCACTTCTGCGCGAGCTGGCAGCGCGCATTGGTGAGCTGGATGCGCGCGGCGAGCTCCTGCACTTCGCCGGCGAGCTGACCAAGCGCATCGGCGACATCCGCAGCGAGCTTTTTCACTACGAAGTGCGCGCCACATACGACACGCCCGATATCGCCGAAAACCGACGAATCGTGGACGATGCCCAAGAGAGAAGCGAGAGCCAATGGCAGACAAGGGAGTGGACGGCGGACGAGGACGACGACCCGGCGTGGTGAACAAGCAGCGGGGAAATTCCTCGCAGCGCTTTTACGTCGTTCTGGCTCTCGTGGCCGTCGTGGGCGCGATCTTCATCGTGCGCGCCGCGCGCGCGCCCCGCGCAATCGCGAACGTCACCACGGCGCCCGTCACTGCTGCGCAGGCGGAGGGCTATCTGATGGGCAACCCGAATGCGCCCGTACAGATCATGGAGTTTGCGGACTTCGAGTGTCCCGCGTGCGGCAACTTCGCCGTGATCACCGAGCCGGACGTGCGCAATCGCATCGTGAACACGGGACTGGCGAGCTATCGCTTCTTCGACTTCCCGCTCCCGATGCACAAGAACACGATGGCCGCGTCCAACGCGGCCGCGTGTGCCGCTGATCAGGGCAAGTTCTGGGAGATGCACGATGAGCTCTTCCGCAATCAGCCCGAGTGGAACGGTGAATCGGACAACAAGGACAACCCGAAGAAGGTCTTCCTCGGCTACGTGAAGTCCCTGGGGATGAACACCGATACGTGGGAGAAGTGCTTCGATTCGCAGGCGCATCAATCGCGCATTCTCGCGAACCAGGCCGAGGGTGTTCGCCGCAACGTGCAGTCGACGCCGACGTTCGTCATCGGAAAACGACAGATTCCCGGCGCGATGAGCTACGACGTCTTCAAGGCGTACGTCGACAGCGCGACGAAGGAAGTGCCATCCGTTGCCGCGAAGTCGGACACGGCTGCAACCAAGGCCACCACCAAGAGCACGACGAAGGGCGACACGAAGTGAGCCGTCGGCAGACACTCGCGCTGCTGGCCGTCGTCGGAGTCTGCATCGCGCTTTATCTCACGTTGTACAAGCTCGGCGTGATCGGTGTGCTGAGCTGCTCGATCGGCTCGTGCGAAACGGTGAACACGAGCAAGTGGTCGACGCTGCTCGGCATTCCGATCGCCGCGTGGGGACTCGGCGCGTACGTCGCGCTGCTCCTGCTTGCGATGATCGGCAGCGGCGAGGCGCACGAGACGAGCGTGCCGATCGCGCGCGTGATCGTGGCGCTCGCCGGATGGAGCGTGCTCTTCTCGGCGTGGCTCACGTATCAGGAGCTGTTCGTGATCCGCGCGATCTGCATCTGGTGCGTGTCGTCCGCAGTGCTGTGGGTTCTGATCTTCGCGCTGAGCGTCGCGGACTTGCGCGCGGTGGGCCGCACGGAGTAGCGCCCGCTGCCTCGGGTGCTGGCGCGCGTGCTCACGGCATCACGAACACGAACTTCTCCGAGCTCCCCGCGTCGATCGCGCGATACACATCCGGGCCGTCGTCGAGAGACACCTCTGTCACGGGCCTGGGTGGCGGAATCTCGTCGCTGTCGAAGGCATCCATGATGGGCTGGAGCATCTCCGCGCAAGCCTCGACGTCGTAGAGCAGAGTGTTGATGCCTACGAGCACGCCTGCGGCGCGGTAAAGATCGCGCAGCGGAAAATTCACATGTCCATCCTTTGGCGCTGCAATCGTCGTTATCCGTCCGAACTCCGCGATCGCGCTCACGGACGCATCCACCCAGTAGCCGCTCGTGTCCAGGATGAGATCCGCGCCGCCCGGGAAGTGCGCCTTTACCTCGCTCGCGAACGACGTGGCATCCGTCAGCAGAATGATCGGCACGCCGGATGCGCGCAGCGACTCCGTGACGTCGGCCTCCCGCGCGGCGGCGACGATGCGCGTCGTGCCGAGCACGCGTGCGAGCGCGATGGCGGCGCTTCCCACCGCACCGACACCCACCACCACGAGCCTTCGATCCGCGACGACGAGTCCTCCGCGGCGCAGCGCGTTCCACGCGGTGGTGTACGGCACGCCGCAGCTTGCCGCGAGCGCGAAGGAGAGCGACGCAGGCTTGAGCGCGAGACCGCCCATCGGTAGGGCGATGTACTCAGCGTGCGTGCCTTCGTGCGTGAAGCCCATCTCCGCGCCAGTGCCCCACACTTCGCGTCCGACCCATTCCTCGGGCCCGGATACAACGACGCCGGCGAAATCGCGCCCGGGCGTGCGCGGAAGCGTCGTCTCGTGAAAGCGTCCGAGTACGTTCATCACATCGCTCGGATTCATTCCAGCCGCGCGCACGCGCACGAGCACCTCGTCATCGCTCGGCATGGGCGGCGACACTTCCGCAATGCGCAACGCGTCGAGACTTCCGAACTGGTCAAAGCGTAGTGCCTTCACAGCAACCTGTGTGATGAAGTCAACTCACAAAAATGCCGATGCAAACAAAAAGTTGCACTCGCGCGTTGGTCTACAAAGTGACACCTTCGCCGTCCGTATACGTATGAACAATGCAGACCACGAATGCGACAATTTGGTGGCGCTTTGAGGCCTTCCGTCGTGTAATAGGTGAGGGAAGCGCGGTGGTACGCGCTATGCCTCTCGAGTCCGCATGGCAGAACAGCGCCCAACCGGACCGTGTCTTTAATCGGAGCACGCATGCTGGGACAGCTGTTTCCTGAACGAATATTTTCCAGAAAGCTCAACCCCTCTGCTGACAAGCGGTTGCGACTCGCGCAAGCGCGTGCCGAGGAATCGGTCGTACAGGCGCACGTCGAGAACGCGCTGATGTTCGTCGACAATCTCGCCGAGGATCTCCCATTCGACCGCGCGATCGAGACGTACGTGCGCGTGATGGGAATTCCCGAGCCGCTCGCGAGCACGGTGGTGACGCGCACCCTGGTCGTGCTGGGCGAGGATCTCGTGCCCTATCATCGCCGCGCCGCGGAAAGCACTCGACCGGAGGAGACGGGACGTCCGTCGCTCCGCCTCGACGACGCATCCGATGCGCGAGTGCGCACGATCCGGCGCGCCTGACGGCTGCGGACGAACGTGTCCGGAATCCAGATTCAAATCCTGAGCGCCTCGCCGAAGACCTGCGAGGCGCTCAGTGCATTGATGATCGAGGTCGTCGCGAACAACGGCTCGGTGAGCTTCATGCACCCGCTGGAGCCTGAGCGCGCGCGAGCATTCTGGAACGGCGCACTCGCCGCCGCCGATCGCGGCGAGCGCATTGTCCTTGGCGCCTTCGACGGCGACCTGCTCGCGGGCACCGTGACCCTGCTGCTCGACTGCCCGCCGAACCAGCCGCACCGCGGCGAGATCGCGAAGATGATGACGCGCCCGAGCCATCGGAAGCGCGGGATCGCGAGTGCGCTGCTGCGCGAAGCCGAGCGGCTCGCGGTCGAGCGGAAGCGCACACTTCTCGTGCTCGACACTGCGACGATCGACGGCGCGTCGCGACTCTACGAGCGCCACGGCTTCACCTTCGCCGGCGAGATCCCCGACTACGCGCTCACGCCGTTCGGGGAGCTCACTGGGACACGACTGTATTGGAAGCGAATTGGTGCCGCTTGAAGCGGTTCTCATAGATCACGCGATGCACTTTCGCTTCGCGGCCGAAATGCAGAAGGAGTCCCGCTTGCAGATTCGTCGCGCACAGATAGCTGAAGAGCTGTGTCGTAGCATCGGGATGCAGCCGCTCCGTCGCTTTAATCTCGAGAACGAGCTTTTCATCGACGAGGATATCGAGCGACTGCCGAGCTAGCGGTTCTCCGCGATAGTACACAATGGCTGTGGCCTCTCGATCGACGCGATGGCCTTTGGCCATGAGATCACGTTCGAGGGCGAGTGCATAGATGTATTCCCGAAATCCGAAGCCGAGCGCTCGATGCACGTCGTAGAACACACCAATGACGGAGCGCGTGAGCGCCTCTTCGATCAGGGGTCGTTCGGATTTCGCAGTCATCACACAAGATCAGTTAGCTCCGATCCGTTTATGTCATCAAATCGTTGGCGCCTGCAGCCTGAGTCGTACAGGCTTCGTGAAGGTCAACAGCAACTGTGAGTGAGACGACAAAAACGGACACAGACTGACACAAACGGTTGACTGCACATCAGCTTTAACCGTTAGTGTCCGTTTGTGTCCGTCCGTGTCGTCTCATCCAATTCTGTTAGTCTCCACCCTCCCGCACCGCCCTAACTCTCGATCGCCTCGTACTGATCCCTCAGTGCCGCAACCACCGCCGGATCGGCGAGCGTCGTCGTGTCGCCGAGTGTGCGTCCCTCCGCGATGTCGCGCAGCAGGCGGCGCATGATCTTCCCCGATCGCGTTTTCGGCAGGTCCGCGCTGAAGATGATGTCGTCGGGCTTCGCGATTGCACCGATCTTGTTCGCGACGTGCTCGCGCAGCTCGGCATTGAGCTCGGACGTGGGCTTCGTGCCCTCGCGCAGCGTGACGAACGCCGCCAGCGCCTGCCCCTTGAGCTCGTGCACCTTTCCCACTACCGCCGCCTCGGCGACCGCCGGATGATCGACGAGCGCCGACTCCACTTCCATGGTGCCGATCCGATGGCCGGCGACGTTGAGCACGTCGTCGACGCGGCCGAGAATCCAGAAATAGCCGTCGTCATCCCGCTTGGCGCCGTCGCCCGGGAAGTAGAGATCCGGGCGGCCAGGCCACTTCGAGAAGTACGTCTCGACGTAGCGCGCATCGTCACCCCAAATCGTGCGCAGCATCGAGGGCCACGGTTTCGTCAGCGCGAGCAGTCCACCGCCGACCTTGATCTCGTTCGCCTTCGCGTCGAGCAGCGCGGCATGATAGCCGGGCAACGGACGCGTCGCGCTGCCGGGTTTCGTCTCGGTCACGCCGGGAAGTGG
>DASXQD010000094.1:0-16917 GCA_036493195.1 Gemmatimonadaceae bacterium
CGGAAAGTGGGCGGCCACGGCCACGAGGTGATAGGTCGCGATCTGCGCGGCCCAGTTCACGAGCGACAGCAGCATCGCGAGCGAGATGCGCTGAATCGTGAGAATGTGCCGCACGCTGCCCATGAAGCGGTCGAGGTACGAGCGCACGCGTCCGACGATGGTGGCCGGATACACCGTTGCCACGGCCATCTCGGGCGCGCGGCGCAGCAGCACGCCCAACAGCACCATGATCCCGAGCAGCACCCCCACCGCGGCGAAGCGCCAGCGCTCGACTTCGCGTGGCATCGGGAGCAGATACGCCGCACTCGCCATCAGCACGATGTAGCCGATCAGGTCGAACAGGCGCTCCAGCGCCAGCGCGGCGAGCACCGCGGCGCTGCGCGCCCCCGATGCGCGCGTCACGAACACGACGCGCGCGGCGTCTCCGCTGTTCGCCACGAGGATGTTGTTGAGCCCCGCACCGGCCACCGTTGCCTTGGTCGCGAGCGACAGCGACGGCACACCCACCACTCGGAGAAAGATCCACCACGTGAGCGCCTTGGCGCCGAGCGTGATGAAGTTCGCGAGCGTCGCGATCAGGAGAATGGGCCAGGAAGCGGTGCGAATCGCGGCCCATGCGGAGCTCCAGTCAATCGTGCGACCGTACAGAATCACGGCGGCGAGCATCGCGATCGAGAAGATTCCTCGCAGCGCATGCTTGAGCGTGGGCGTCATGGATGCGCGCCGAGGTGCCGTGCGAGCTGAGTGGCCGCGCGACGGCCACTTCGAATGGCGCCGTGCACTGTGCCGCTGGCCTCCTCCTCTACCGTGGCCTCGCCCGCGAAGTACAGCGTGCCTCGAACCGGTTTCGCAAGCATCTCGCCTGCCTTCGAGCCGCCCACCAATGGATAGCTGTATGCGCCGCGCGAAAACGGATCGTCCTCCCAGTTGTGCGTCCACGAATCGACGAGCAGTGAGGCGAGCTTCCGCCGCGGGATGCCGAACTGTCGCGCGGCCGATGCGAGCGCGCGGTCGAGACGCTCTTCGACACTCGGAAGCGCGAGTGCGGCGCCGCGCCTGCCGCCCGCCCACGCGACGAGCATCGGCGCGCGCAGCGGTGCGAGCGTCCACCACACCGGTACATCGGGATCGGAGCCCTGAAGGAAGCTCAGGTTCGCCAGCTTGCCCTTCCGCCAGAACTCCTCGCGAAAGAGCAGCACGAGTCGCGTCACGGGGCCTGTGGTCACGCGCGAGAGCGCATCTTCGTGCTTGTCTGGAGGCGGATGAATGCGTACGGCGCCGACGTCGCCCGGGCGCGCCTGCAGCACGCCGATCGGGAGCGTGAGGATCGCAGCTCTGGCGGCAAAGCTGCCTTTCGATGTGTCGAGATGCACTGCGCCCGGTTCCCACTCGACGCTGCGCACCACCGTGCGCAGTCGAACGGAGTCGTGCGGCTTGCGCGAGAGCCAGCCGGGTACATGATCGTAGCCGTCGAGCACGCGGCCGATGCGCTGCTCGTTCGCATCCCCGTGCGGGCTGCCGCCCTTCGCGAGCGCGCGCTCGCTGATGCGGAGCGCGTCCGCGGCGTGAAATCCCTCGACGAATTCGCGCGCGAGCGCGCGGTCGCGCGCGAGCCTGCGACCGCCCGGTGCGGCAGCGAGAAATTCGTGGAAGGAGCGATCCGGATCGCGGTTCGCGCTCATGCGCCCCATCACATTCTCGAGCCGACGCCAGAAGTCCCGCGAGGGCAGTAGTCGCTTGCCGCGACGCTCCCATCGCTCGCCGCACACGTCGACGGCGAGCAGCCCCGCATCGCGAACGATCAACATCACTTCCGGCGCGCTCCCGTGCACGAACTCGGCGCCCAGCTCTATTGGAGCGGGTGCGCGTGGATCGCGATGCGTGAGCACGCGTCCGCCGATGCGATCGCGCGCCTCGAGCACTTCCACGCGCACGCCGCGCTCGCGCAGCGCACGCGCGGCCGCGAGTCCGGACACACCAGCGCCAACGATGACGACGTCCGTCTTCCGAGTCGTGCTCAACTGACCTCCGGGTGCCACCGTCGAGGCAGATTCTGTGCCCTGTGCTGATAATCGATCACAATATACGCGCCGACGTGTGCAGCGCGGGGAACTGCGTGTGAGTGTGGCGGCTTAGCTTTGAGGCCCACTCACCACGTCTTCTTCACGGATGCAACACATGCGTACCATCGCCGTCGTCGTTGGCAGCGCGAGCGCGAGCTCGATCAATCGGCGACTCGCGAATGCGCTCGAGCGACTCGGCGCAAATCGATTCACATTCGTGCGAGTGCAGATCGATGATCTCCCGATGTTCAACGTCGACCACTCGAAGGAGCCGCCGGCATCGGTGGTGCGAATGAAGGGCGAGATCGTGTCCGCCGACGGCGTGATCATCGTGACGCCGGAGCACAACCGCTCGGTGCCCGCGGTGCTGAAGAACGCGATCGACTGGGGCTCGCGCCCGTCGGGCCAGAGCTGCTGGATCGGCAAGCCGGCGGGCATTCTCGGTGCATCGACGGGTCAGACGGGAACCGCTGCGGCGCAGCAGCACCTTCGCAACATTCTCTCGCCGCAGCAGACGATCATCATGGGCCAGCCGGAGCTGTACCTGCACTGGAAGGAAGGGATGATCGACAGCGAGGGGCTCGTTGTGGACGAGGCGGTGAAGAAGCGGATGGAGGCGTTCCTGGAGCGGTATGCGGCGTGGGTGGAGCGGGTGGGAGTGAGGCGGGCACCTTGAGATGCGAGGCCGCTGGAGGGAGATTTGAGTGTCGTCGCGAGTGGTGCGTCAGTGCGGCGAAGAGACCCGATAGCTCAGCTGGTTAGAGCAACGGACTTTTAATCCGTAGGTCCTGGGTTCGACTCCCAGTCGGGTCATGGCAGGCAATAATGCGCGCCATGTGAAGTTTTCCAGGCGTCCAGCAGCCGGAACCGCTCGGCTGGCGCAACGATCGTTCTTGCACGACCTTCTGATCGCGATCATTCCCGAGAGCTGGGCGTTCTTTGCGCCAATCAGTGCGAGTCGCGCACACCAATTGTTGCTGCGCTGACCTTCGACACACCTCCTCAACCAAGACCGCCCAATGACCTCCTCGAGGAAGTAGTCGATGACCGAGGTCGCCTCGCGATTGAGTGCAAGTCTCGCCGAGCGCTATCGCATCGAGCGCGAGCTTGGGTCGGGCGGCATGGCGACGGTCTACCTCGCCCGCGATCTCCGACACGATCGCGATGTCGCGATCAAGGTGCTGCGTCCCGAGCTCGCGGCAGTGATCGGCGCGGAGCGCTTCCTCAGCGAGATCAAGACCACCGCCAATCTGCAGCATCCGCACATCCTGCCGCTCTTCGACTCGGGTGAGGCGGACGGTTTCCTGTTTTATGTGATGCCCTTCGTCGAGGGGGAGTCGCTGCGGGATCGGCTCACCCGCGAAAAACAGCTCCCGATTGCGGACGCGGTCCGAATAGCGACGGAGGTGGCCGGTGCGCTCGACTACGCCCACCGCCACAAGGTCATCCATCGCGATATCAAGCCCGAAAACATCCTGCTGCACGATGGTCGCGCGCTGGTGGCCGACTTCGGGATTGCGCTTGCCGCGAGTAAGGCGGGCGGTGGTCGAATGACCGAGACCGGGATGTCGCTGGGTACACCGCTCTACATGAGCCCAGAGCAGGCGATGGGTGAGCGCGAGATCACGGCGCGCAGCGATGTCTATGCTCTCGGCTGCGTTACCTATGAAATGCTCGTGGGCGATCCGCCATTCACGGGATCGACTGCGCAGGCGATCGTCGCCAAGGTGATGACCGAGAAGCCCGCACCGCCCTCTCGCGTGCGCGACACGATCCCGGAAGACGTCGAGGAAGCGATTCTGATCGCACTCGCCAAGCTGCCTGCCGATCGGTTCGCGACTGCAGCCGAATTCGCGACGGCGCTCGCTGGCGGAAGCTCGACCGTGCGGCGGGCTGTGAATTCAGGATCGCGCAGCGGACGCGCGGCTCGGCCATGGAGTCGCGCCGTGATCAGCGCCGCGGCCCTCCTGTTGCTGGCGGCCGGATTTGTTGCCGGCCGCTGGGTGCTCGGCAGTCACTCCCGCTCGCGAATCGTTTTCGCCCCGAAGACCTTTCATCGGCAGGGAATTTTCAACGCGAGATTCGCACCCGACGGACGCACCATCGTTCTGAGTGCGACGACCGACAGCAACGCGCCCGGCGTCTTCATTCTCCGTCCCGACTATCCCGAACAAACTTCACTCGGGCTCGCCGATACCCACCTGCTCTCCGTCTCGTCCAAAGGCGAGTTGGCGATTCTGGTGCACGCCGAGTTCATTCGCCACCGGCTGTTCCAGGGGACACTGGCTCGCGTACCGCTCGACGGCGGAGCTCCTCGGCAGGTGCTCGACAGTGTTCGGGAGGCAGATTGGTCGCCCGATGGCACCGAGCTGGCCATCATCCACGATGTGCACGGGAAGGATCGTCTCGAATTCCCGATCGGTAAAGTCCTCTACGAGGCTGCCGGCTATCTCAGTGACCCGAAAGTCTCGCCGGATGGAAAACGCGTCGCGTTTGCCGAACATCCCTTTCGATGGGATGATCGCGGCTCGATCAAGGTCGTCGATCGACTCGGCAAGATGTCGATCACTACGCGGGATTTCCCATCCATCGAGGGATTGGCATGGGAGACCAACTCCGGCCAAGTCCTGTTCTCGGCATCTGCTGCCACCGGAATGATCGTGTTCGGCGTCAGCGCATCGGGACAGGTTCGAGAGGTGATGTCGGGCGCAGGTGACCTCACCGTGCAGGATGTGTCGCGGAGCGGACAGGTTCTCGTAACTCGCGACGACGCCTCGTACCGCCTCATGCTCCGCGGCCGGAACGGCGACATCGAGCGTGATGTCTCGTGGCTCAACACGCCCTTCGGTCCGGTGCTCGCGCACGACGGATCGCTCCTCGCGTTCAGCGACGGCGGCTTCGACGCAGGCGACAACTACGCCGTCATGCTGCAGAAAACCGATGGCCGCCAGGTGGCGCGCCTTGGCGACGGCGCAGCCCTGGCGTTCTCACCCGACGGAAAATGGGTGCTTGCCGGCATCTTCTCTGCACCGCCGCGTATCGTGTTGTACCCGACCGGCACCGGGGCGGAGCGCACCGTGGACATCGGCGCGTTCGAATCGATCGCGACAGCAGACTGGTTTCCAGACGGGAAGTCGATCCTCGTGTGCGGCAACATGTCTGGTGAGGCAGGTCGATGCTACGAGCATGCCCTGGACGGCGGAGCTTTGCGGGCAGTGACCCCGGCGGGAACTGGCTCGGGGATCGTCTCGCCAGACGGCAAGGAAATCGAAGCCTTTGGTCAGGCGTTGGGACACCGCCGCTATCCGATAGCGGGGGGTGCCGGCCAGGAGATCCCGCATCTCACCTTCAACGATCAGGTCATGCGATGGAGTACCGATGGGCAGGCGCTGTTCGTCAGCAACGTCAGCTCGCGGACCCTCGATCGTCTGGACCTCGCGACAGGAATCCGGAAGCCATTTCTCGACCTTGGGCCTGAGAGTCTGACCGGCCCCATGAGGGTTGGCTCCGCCACACTGTCGGACGACAACAAGGTGTACTCGTACGTCACCTCGCCGATGTCGTCGCAGCTGTTCACGGTCGATGGCGTACCATGAGCGAATGCGTCGCGCGACCATTACTGCCACGAGAAGATGTTCGTCGCCGCCGTGCCCGCGCGCGCGCGAGAGAGATCATCCGCCTGACGCAGTGAGCTGCGCGCCCGGTTCTCGCTCACGAATCTGATCTCGATGCTTCGGTGCGCTCCTGCGCCGCGGTTGAGCGGCGCCGCGATGTCCACGCGCCACGTCGTTTGCGATTGCGCCGGCACCGCCGCGAGCAGGCTCACGCCCACCGAGCCGCGCACGGGACTGCTGACGCCATAGGGCACGTCGCCCGCCCAGACCTTTCCCGCGTCCGCGAACAGCGCTGCGCCGATCGCGGACCATGTGCCGAATCGCCGGATGGCCCATCGGTCCTCGATGCGCGCGACGGCGCGCTGTGCGCCAGCCTCCTGCGAGCCGCGAAAGCCACGCACTCCGGAGCCCGAGCTCGCGATCGTGAGCTCGTAGGGAAGCAGCGCGCGCCACGCACCCGCGAAGTCACCCGTGAAGATCACCGTGTGGTGCTCACCCGGTTTCGTGTAGTAGATCAGCCGCGCGGTGGTCACGAGTCCTGCCCATCCACCGGTTTCGGCATCGCGCTGGATTTCTCCCGACAAGCGCGTTCCCAGAAACGACGGGCCGAATGCGTGTCCGCCGAGTACATCGCCGCCGAACAGCCAGTTGGTGTTGCCGAGATGCGGCAGCCCGCGCCCGATCTGCCCCGCGAGCTGCACGCCGAGTGGAAAGTCCTGCGTGCCATACAGCGCGTCGTACCCTGTCACGCGCTCGTAGTGAAGCAGACGCAGACCGGCGACCGCGGAGAGGCGAGTCGCGTGAAAATCCGGAAAGCGCGCGTCGAAGAGATTGTCCGGCTCGTGCACGTACCCGGAATCCGAGATCACCACGCCGCGGTCGTGCGTGCTCATGCGCTCGTGCGTGAGCACGCCGCCGAGGAAGAGCCGCCGTGTGCCGATGTCCAATCGACTCACGATTCCCGCATCCGCGAGAAAGTAGTGCATGCCGAGCGACAGCTGATCATCGTCGATGCGATCGAATCCGGGATAGCTGTTCGTGTACGAGACCCCGGTGTGCCAGGCGACGTGCTGCAGATTCGTGTAGAACGGATGCTCGAGCGCGACGAGCGCGTGACTCCCCACAGGGTCGCGCGCGGCATCGAGCGTGAGCCGCTTCGGCGATGAGAACGCCGCATAGTTCACGTAACGCACGCCGAATCCGTCGCGGTACGCGTCGCCTTGCGACCAGGATGCGGCCGCGTACTGGCCCGTGCCCATCAGATTCGAGTTTCCGAACTTGAACGAGGTGACGTGCGAGCTGCTGAACGATGCGCCGATCACGAGCGAGATCTCGTCGATGGTGGTCACATCGATCGCCACCGCGCCGGGACCATCGGGTGTTGCCGTGACCGTTGCGTTGGCGAGAAAGGGCTGCGCGCGCAGCACGCGCTCCGTCTCCGCACGTCGATGCTCCGTGCACATGCCGCCTTCCTTGAGCTGCAGGAAGCTCTGCACGATGCGGGTCTCTGTGGTCCGGTACTGCAGGAGCACACTGCTCACCAGATGTCGCAGCGTGCCGGCCCGACCGAGCGAGGGCGGGCTTTGCGGATGGATCGTGATGGTGGTGATGCGCTGCCCGTCGCACGAGCGCACGGGTTGCGGCGCACCGGCGACCGTAGTGGTGTCCTGAGCCCGAAGCGCGGGCCCGAATGCGAGCAGCGCGAGGCACAGGACGCGCCCGCGTCGAAAGTTCGGGTCCGGCCATCCACATCGAGTCGGGCGCATCAGGCTCCGTAGTGCGAGGCGCGTGCCAGCGGGACGGGATCGCGCGTCGCGACCTGAATGTAAATGAAATGGATAGCGGGCGCGCCGCGATTGCTCAGATCTCGAAATCCAGTCCCAAATCGAGCGACGGCGCCGAGTGCGTCAGCGCGCCGATGGAGATCCAGTCGACTCCCGTTTCCGCAACGGCGCGAACGTTCCCGAGTGTGATCCCTCCCGACGCCTCGACGATCGCCGCGCCGTTCACCAGCGCGACGCACGCGCGCATCTCGTCGCACGACATGTTGTCGAGCAGAATCACATCGGGCTTGGCCGCGAGTGCCGCTGCGACCTGATCGCGGCGGTCGCACTCGACCTCGATCTGCGTCCCTTCCGGTGCGCTCACACGCGCTCTGCGCACCGCGAGCGAGACGTCGCTGCCTATCGCCTCGAGGTGGTTGTCCTTGATCAGCACCGCGGCGGCGAGATCGTCGCGATGGTTGGTTCCGCCGCCGCATCGCACCGCATAGCGCTCGAGCGCGCGCAGCCCCGGCGTCGTCTTCCGTGTGTCCAGAATTCTCGCACGCGTGCCGCGTATCGCGTCCACGAAGCGCGCGGTGAGCGTGGCAATACCGGACAGTCGCTGCACGAAGTTCAGCGCGACGCGCTCTCCCGAGAGGAGCGCGCGCGCATGTCCCTCGATCTCGAGCACGGGCTCGTTCGTCGAGACCTGGGCGCCGTCGTGCGCGAGCGCTCGAAGCGTCACCGCAGGATCGAGCAGACGGAACGCCGTGTCGATCAGCGGCAGCCCGGCGATCACGCCCGCCGAGCGCGCGACCAGCACGGCGCGCGCGCGCAGTCCGGCGGAAACCAGCGCGAGCGTCGTCACGTCATTGTAGGCGCGATCCTCCTCCAGCGCCGCTCGCACGATCGCCTCGCGCTCGATCGCGGCGAGGGGAAAGGAGAACGCATCGCGCGCTGTGGATGCTTCGGTCGTCTGCATGGTCAGTCCACCGCCATCGACGGAGGGCACGGGGCGATCGGCGATCCGCCCACCTCGAGCATGCGCTCGATCGCCAGCCGTGCGCGATCGGCGATCTCCCTGGGCACGGTGATCCTCGGCTCCATCGTCGACAACGCGCTCCACACTTTCGGAAGTGTAGTCATCTTCATGAACCGGCACGATGCGCGCTCGTCGGCCGGAAAGAAGGTCTTTTCCGGATGCGCCTTGCGCAGCCGGTGCAGGATGCCCACCTCGGTTGCCACGATGAACTCGCTCGCGCCGCTGTAGCGTGGCCGGCGCATCATTCCTTCCGTCGACAATACCTGCAGCCCCTTCGCATCGAGCTCTCCCGACGAGGATGCCTCGAGCAGTCCCGTCGTGCACCCACACTCCGGATGCACCAGCAGCTCCGCGTTTGGATGCCGCTTGCGGACGTTCGACAGCGAGTCCGGCGAGATCGCCGCATGCACGTGACACTCGCCCATCCAGATGTGCATGTTGCGCCGGCCGGTCACTCGTTGCACGTGCGCGCCGAGAAACTGGTCGGGGCAGAAGAGTATCTCCTGGTCCTCCGGGATCGCGTTCACGATCTCCACCGAGTTCCCCGACGTGCAGCAGTAATCCGACTCGGCCTTCACCGCCGCCGTCGTGTTCACGTACGATACGACCACAGCGCCCGGATGCTCGGCCTTCCACGCGCGAAGCTGGTCTGCGGTGATCGAGTCCGCGAGTGAGCATCCGGCGCCCAGGTCGGGAAGGAGCACGGTCTTCTCGGGCGAGAGAATCGCCGCCGTCTCCGCCATGAAGTGCACGCCGCAGAAGACGATGACGTCGGCCTCCGTCTCCGCCGCCGCACGCGAGAGCCCGAGCGAGTCGCCCACCACATCGGCGACGTCCTGCACCTCGGGCCGCTCGTAATTGTGCGCGAGGATGACCGCGTTCTTCTCCTGCGCCAGCTCGCGGATCTCGTCCGCCAGATGGCGGTGCGTCATCGTGTTGGTCATGTACGGGAAGTCCAGGTGGCGCCGAGGCGCGAGCGCATGTGGCGCCGGGCGTACGCGCGGCGTGGAAGCGGAAAGTCTGCGCGATAATGGCCGCCGCGCGACTCCTCGCGCAGGAGCGCGGCCTCGGTGATCAGGCGTGCGGTGAGCCCCATGTTCGCCTCGTCGAGCGCGCCGCTCGGAAGCCTCGCGGCGATCGATGCGAGAGATACGAGACACGCGCGAAGTCCGGCGCTCGTTCGCTCGAGTCCCGCATGCTCCCACATCAGCGCGCGAATATCCTTCGCCGCATTCTGTGTGGCCGCTTGGGGCGCCATGACCGGCACGCTCCACCGCTGGGCCCCGGGCACGTGCTCGATGCGAGGCGCCTCGAGCACGTCGCGCGCAACGCGCTCCGCGAATACGAGTCCCTCCAGCAGGGAGTTGGACGCCAGACGATTCGCTCCGTGTACGCCGGTGCACGCCACCTCGCCCACCGCGTACAGCCGCGACAGCGTCGTTTGGCCGACGAGATCCGTTACCACGCCACCCATCGTGTAGTGCGCGGCGGGCGTCACCGGAATGGGCTCGCGGCGTGGATCGATGCCGTGCTGCATACACACGGCGAAGATTCCCGGAAATCGAGTCGCGAAGCGCTCTCCGAGATGCGTCGCATCGAGATGGACCTGCCCGAGCTCTCGCTGCGCGCGCATCACCGCGCGCGCCACGACATCGCGCGGCGCGAGCTCGGCCTGCGCATGCGCGCCCTGCATGAAGCGCGTACCTTGGGCATCGAGCAGCACCGCGCCTTCGCCGCGCACCGCTTCGCTGATGAGCGACAGCGGGCTTTCCGGCATGTCGAGCGCGGTGGGATGAAACTGGATGAACTCCATGTCCGTCAGCTCGGCGCCGGCGCGATGTGCGAGCGCGTAGCCATCGCCGGTGGCGACCGTCGGATTCGTCGTGTGCCGGAAGAGTTGTCCGCACCCGCCCGTTGCGAGCACGGTCGCGCTTGCGATGATCTCGAGTGCGCGCCCGTCGTTGCTCACGCGCGCTCCGTAGCAGCTCCCATTGTCGACGAGAATGTCGAGCGCTCGCGCGTGCTCGAGTACGGTGATGCGAGGATCCGCCAGCACGCGCGTGACGAGGAGCCGCACGACCTCGGCGCCAGTGCGATCGCCGTTCGCGTGCACGATGCGCCGTTCGGAATGCGCCGCCTCACGTCCGAGAAGCAGCTCGCCGCGCGGCCCGACATCGAAGTGTGCACCCGCGGCGCGAAGCTCCCGCACCCGGCTGGGGCCCTCGGTGACCAGCACGTCCACCGCCTCGCGGTCGCAGAGTGCACCGCCCGCGGCCAACGTATCCTGGCGGTGCAGGGCGGGGGAGTCGCCGGCGCCGAGTGCGGCGGCGATGCCGCCTTGCGCGTACGAGCTGGCGCTGTCCAGCAGCGACTGCTTCGTGAGCAGCACGACGTCGCCAGGATTCTCGCACTGCTCCGCCGCGCGCCACGCGGTGTGCAAACCAGCCACTCCGCTCCCGATCACGAGAACGCGTGCGTGGAGTCTATGAGGGAGTGACGAGGGCGAGCTCTCGCGTGTGAGATCGCCGAGGTCGCGGGCGCCAGGGAAGAGCGCGGTGCTGCATGATGCCGACATATGTCATCCCATTGGTCACGAGGTACCTCGCTGCGGGGCCGGTTGGGAAACGCCTTGGCTCGCCGGAAATGACGAGCCCTCGCAGAAAGTGGCGCGGACTGCAGCGCCGTTTTTTTGGTACACCTGAAGATTAGCATCGGTGCGCGCTAGATGCACCAACCCGAGGAAATCGCGTGCCCGCGGCGTTCTTGCCGTTCTCGCACGCGACCGCCATTTCGCGCCGCGTGACCGTCCGTAGGTTATTCGAGTCTCGACAGTTGAAGCATTCTCTTCCACTGCGGAGCCTTGGTGACACGAGACGGAGATGCGATTCGCAGCCTGAAGAGTTCACGGGGAGACGCTTCGCGATGCGTCGCGCTCGCGATCGCGCTTGGAATGCTGGCGTGTCGAAGCGTACCTCACCGTTTGGTACTCGTCGCACAGGACCGGACGCCCGGTCAGCACGTCACGTTCAGTCCGGACGGGCGGACGTTCGCGACGATCGGCTGGCCGGATGAGGCCGCGATGCTTTGGGAAAGTTCCACGGGTCGCCTCGTTCGGAAGTTCGACACGCCGGAAAGGCAGTTTGCGGACATCGTGTTCAGTCCCGACGGCGAGTTCATTGCTGCCGTGGCGAGCTCCTTCAAGCATCTCGCGGAAATCTCCGCCTCGAGCGACACCATGATCGCGGTCTGGAATGTCGCGAACGGCACTCGAATCGCGGGAACTCCAGACTGGATCAGATCCCGGCGAGATGCGTGGCGCAGAGCGACCAGTGAGATGCTCGCTCAGCCAAGTGCTGCGCACGCTGGTGCAGCGAGCGCAGTCAGCGAAAACAAACGCTATCTCGCGATCTACGCGTCGGCTGTGCTCGAGATCTTCGATCTCGTTCAGCAGAAGAGAGTGGCATCTATCGCAAATCTCGACGTGGAGGCGCTCGCGTTCTCGCCTGACGGCAAATCGCTCGTCACAGGCAGCGCCGCGGAGGAAAATTTGCGCGTCTACGCGACTGCGGATTGGAGTTTCACTAAGCGTATTCGCATCGATGGCGACTCCCTGGGAACAGTGTACGAGCTGGCTTTCAGTCACGATTCGCGCATGCTCGCCGTCTCTGGAAATCAGCTGTGGATCTACGACATGAAATCAGGGCGGATGGCGATCAAGCCGCACGCGCCACTCTTTTCGATCGACAGCTGGTCGTTGCGAGACGATCTCCTGGTCGTCGCGCGGTCACCGAAGCCGCGATCGAAATACGCCGAGAACGACGCGACGGTGGAGCTTTGGTCGCTCGCCGGTGGAACGCCGCTCTCGCTGAGCAATCGCGTGCACGACGTGTCGTCGCTCGCGATTGCTCCGGGAGGCAGGCTCGTTGCCGCGACATTCATGGCAGCGACCACGGTGAACCTGGGCCGCACGAGCTCATTCGCGGGAGGTTTCGCGGTGTGGGACGTATATGGCGCGGCCGGACACCAGCCACCGGGCCAGCCGCAGGCACTGGTTTTCGCCGACAGTGACGGGACCGATCCGGCGAACGGAGTCGCGTTCACGTACGACACCTCGCGCCTGCTCATTGCGACGTATGCACCCCAACCGGTGAGCCGGTACGCGGAAGAGGCGGAGCTCGATGCGAGACTCGATCGCGTGGACCTGAAGACGGGTCGTACGGAGACTTCCACTGCCATCAATGACGCCGATCACAGGATATCCGGGATTGCGCTGAGTCCTCGTGGCGACATGGCTGTGATTCGGCGCGACAGCGTGTTGCGCGCCATGAGTACCGTGACACGTGCGCCGCTCGCAGCGTTCCGCCCGATAGATGTCGCTGTCGATCACAGTCAGTACTTCTCGTGCGCTGGAGCGGAGCCGACGATCGAGGATCGCTTCAGTCCATCGGGACGCATGCTTGCCATCTCCCGGTTCCAGGGTATCGTGGTGGTCGACGCATCGACTGGACGAACGATTCGCCAGATCAACCTGTCGCAGGACACCTCGCAGCGCGCCGTACTCATGACGCATTTCGTCGACGACTCCACATTGGCATTCCTGACGTGCACGGAGGGAACGACCGGGCGTTCGCTCGAGGAGATAGCTCTGAAATCGGGTGCAATCCGTGCTGTAGCGCATTTCGACTCGAACGTGGAGGACGCTCTGATAACACCCGAAGGCGCCATCCTCACGCGCGAAAACGGCGCAGTCGGCGTTCGCGGAAGGCACGGCGAGGAGATTGCAACGCTTCTGTTCGGCGCCGGCCGCGAGTGGGCGGTCGTTACACCTGTCGGCGAGTACGACATGTCGCCGCATGGGTCGGCGCTTGCCGCGTGGCGCGATGGCAACCGCCTGGTGGCTCTCGATTCGGCGCCAGCCGTTCGGCGAGTGCCGGAGCTGTTGCATCGAGTCATGCTTCGGGCAACCCATGGAACGAAGATCGACCATTGACGCGAGTCTCATGACGAACGAAGCCGGCGACCAGCATTCCGCGCACTCCGACGCGCACACCGATTTCGCCGGCGCGATGAGCTACGGCGATTATCTCCAGCTCGACACGCTGCTCGGCGCGCAGCAGCCGCGCTCGGACTCGCACGATGAGATGCTGTTCATCATCATCCACCAGGCAACCGAGCTGTGGATGAAGCTGACGCTGCACGAGCTCGACGCGGCGCGACGCCTGATCATGGCGGACGATCTCGCTCCCGCGTTCAAGCACCTGGCGCGCGTCAGCCGAATTCAGTCGCAGCTGATTCAGTCGTGGGACGTGCTCTCCACGATGACGCCCAGCGACTATTCACGATTTCGAGACGCCCTCGGGCGCTCCTCCGGCTTTCAGTCGGCGCAGTACCGGCTCATCGAGTTCGCGCTCGGCAACAAGCAGGAGGCGATGCTCGCCCCGCACAGGCATCGCGGTGACGTCAACGCGACGCTCGAGCGCGCGCTCGCGACGCCGAGCATCTATGATGAGGCGATACGGCTGCTCGCGCGGCACGGATTCACGATCGATCCCGCTGTGCTCGAGCGCGATGTGCGCGAGCCGTACCACGCCGATCCTTCGGTGCTCGCAGCGTGGGCGCAGGTGTATCGCGATCCGAGGCGGTATTGGGATCTCTATCAGCTGGCCGAGGAGCTGATCGATCTCGAGGACTGGTTTCAGCAGTGGCGCTTTCGTCATGTGACGACGGTGCAGCGCATCATCGGACGCAAACGGGGCACCGGCGGCACTGCAGGCGTGGGCTACCTGAGGCAAGTACTCGACGTCACGTTCTTCCCGGAGCTCTGGGATGTGCGCACGGAGTTGTAGATGACGAAATCGATCACGCGCACAGACCTCGTGGCACTGGATCGCGCCGATCCCTTGCGCGACTTTCGCGCTCGTTTCGATCTCCCCGAGAATGTCATCTACCTCGACGGGAACTCACTCGGCGCGCTGCCCCGGGCGACGCCGGAGCGCATCCGCGAAGTGGTGCAGAACCAGTGGGGCCGCGATCTCATCCGAAGCTGGAACGTGCACGGCTGGATCGAGCTCCAGCAGCGCATCGGCGCCAAGATCGGGCGCCTGATCGGCGCACGCGAGGGCGAGACGATCGTTGCCGACTCGACGTCGGTGAATCTGTTCAAGATGCTGGCGGCGGCGCTCGAGCTTCGCCTCGACCGACGCGTCGTCGTCTCGGAGACGAGCAACTTCCCCACGGATCTGTACATCGCGGAAGGGTTGCTGCATCACCTCGGCCGCGGCCGCATGCTGCGGCTCGCCGAGCCCGATGACATCGAGGCTGCCATCACCGATGATGTTGCCGTCGTCATGCTGACGCACGTCAACTATCGCACCGGTCGGATGTACGATCTTCGGCGGATCACCGAGCGGGCGCACGCGCACGGCGCCATCATGCTGTGGGACCTGTCGCACTCGGCTGGCGCCGTGCCGGTCGATCTGTCGGGTGCGAGCGCGGATTTCGCGGTGGGATGCGGCTACAAGTATCTCAATGGCGGTCCCGGTGCGCCGGCGTATCTATACGTCGCGCAGCGGCACCAATCGCACCTTTCCCCTGTGCTGAGCGGATGGCTGGGACACGAATCACCGTTTGCATTCGAGCCATCCTATCGACCCGCGCAGGGCATCGAGCGTTTCATTGTCGGCGCGCCCCCCATTCTCGGCCTTACTGCACTCGAGGTGGGGGTCGACCTCATGCTCGAGGCATCGATGAGCGCGGTGCGAGCAAAATCCGTTCGGCTGACGGAGATGTTCGACGTACTCGTGACTCAGGAGCTTGGCTCGGGCACTCTTGCGCTCGTTTCTCCGAGCGATCCGGCGATGCGCGGCAGTCAGCTGTGTTACGCGCACGAGAATGGCTGGCCGATCATGCGAGCGCTGATCGATCGCGGAGTGATCGGCGATTTCCGTGCGCCGGACATTCTGCGCTTCGGATTCACTCCGCTGTACGTTGGCTACGCCGACGCGTGGGATGCCGTTGCGGCGCTGAAGTCGATCGTGACCGAGCGCGCGTGGGACAGACCACAGTTTCACGCGCGTGCACTCGTGACGTGACCGTGGCGCCATCATCTGGCGCCACGGTCATTCACGACACGTTTACGGATCGAACGGATCGTCCTCGTCTCCGCCCGCGGAGCTTCCAGCTGCGCCGTCGCTCTTCTCCACTCGCAAGACCTGATGCTGCGTGGAGCCGCCAGCAGTCATCGTGACGAGATAGTCGCCGCTCTCCACGAGCGCCGCATTCCGGCCGCCGAAGAAGCCGCCCGTGATCGCCTTGCTCGCGCGCACCGCGCTGGCGACCTCACCCAGCACCTCCTGAGTCAGCCCTCCCTCGCCCTCGCTCTCGGCACCCGCCTCCGCGCCCGCCTTCTTCGTGCTGTCCGCCGCGGCACCGTGGTGCTTCGGCAGCGGGCTCTCTCCCGGACGTTCGGCGAACTTTCCCCCACCGCCGCCCCCGCCGCCCGATACCTGCTGAAAGAGCTCGCCGACCGTACCGCTCTCGAAGTGCTCGCGAATCCTCTGAAGCACCGGCTTCGGTGCAACGTTCGCCTTGCTCAGCGAATCGAACACGTGATCGAGCTTGCGCGCGGTCTCGAGACTGTCGCGCCGGCCTGCCGGCGTGAGCGGCGTCGGCTTGGGCGGCTTGGCCTTCATGTCCCACGTGACGTGATGCATCCCCGGCCCACCCTTGCCCTCGAGCGTCTTCAGCGTGTCGCCCTTGAGATCCGTGACCACGATCTTGACTGAATCCTTGGGCGATCCGCTCGTGAGTCGATATGCGATGTCGGCGCCGAACGGCGCGCTCCGCCCTTTGTAGATGCCCTGGCCCGCTGAAATGTCGGCGCCCGGTGTGTCGCCGAACGCGTACGCCGTCTTCGGCGCCAGCAGATATGTGCCCTTCGCGTACACGCTGTCATTGAGCTGCTCGAGCCCGGAGACGTCCGCGATCCAAATGCCGCGCCCGTGCGTCGCGGCGATGAGCTCGTGATCGCGCGGATGGATCTTGAGATCGTGCACCGGCACCGTCGGCAGCCCGCTCATGAATTTCTGCCAGCTCTGTCCGCGATCGCGCGAGATGTACGCGCCGACGTCCGTTCCGACGTACAGCAGATCGCGGTTCACCGGGTCTTCGCGAATCACGTGCAGGAAATCGGGACCGCCCCTCGGAAGATCGTTCACGATCGAGCGGAACGTCTTTCCGAAATCGTTCGTGACGTACAGATACGGCGTGAAGTCGTTCACGCGATGATTCTCGAAGGCGACGTAGAAGGTGGCGCTGTCGAAGTGCGACGGCTCGATGCGCACGACGTACGTTTTGGGCGGCACACCGGGGAAGCGCCCGGTGAGGTTCTCCCATGTTGTCCCGTCGTTGTGCGTCAACCACACGTTGCCGTCATC
>DASXQD010000095.1:0-2276 GCA_036493195.1 Gemmatimonadaceae bacterium
GTGCTCGCGCCATTTCGAATCGCGAACGCGTACGGTTTGTTCGCGACAATGACGGAGCAGCGTTTCGAGATCGAGTTTCAGGGCAGCAACGATGGCGGCCGTACCTGGATTGCATATCCGTTCCGCTACAAGCCTCAGGATCCGATGGAGCGGCCGGGCATCTACGCTCCCTATCAGCCGCGCTTCGAGTGGAATCTCTGGTTCGCCTCGCTGGCGCCGTGGCAGGCGTCGCCGTGGGTGGTGGCGGCACAGGCGCGACTCGTGACCGGGAGTGACGAGGTGCTCTCGTTGTTCCGGCGCGACCCCTTCAACGGACATCCGCCTGCGATCGTGCGGACCGTCAGATGGCAGTACTGGTTCACCAGTCCGGCGGCAAAGCGAAAGACCGGCGCGTGGTGGACGCGCGAATTCCTGGGTGAGTTCGCGGGAGTCGTGTCGCGCGACGCACAGGGTCGAGTGGCGTTCACGCCGGCCGCCGGCGAGTGAGACTCTGCGGCTACGGCAAGCGAATCGAAAGCGCGTGCCTGAATACGTCACGCGGATCCCAACGCGCCTTGATCTCCTGTAGAAGCGGATAGTTCTCGTTGTAATACAGTGCGTGCCACGGCACACCCGAGCGGTTCAGAGACTCGTCGGCATAATCCGTGTCCGGATGGTTGATGAGCGACCCTTCGTACAAATCGCCGGGCACCGGCACACCGCCTGAGCCGGCGAACAGCTCTCCGAAGAATGCGCGCACCCACGCGAGATTTTTCGCCTCGTCCTGCGGATCGAGCCACCCCGTATTGCATGCGGTGTCGAGGATTGCGCCGCGCTGCACCGACGCGGTCGCGTTTCGAGCGACGCTGTTGATACGCCCACCGTACGTTGCGAGGCCGAGCACGCCTCCCATGACGTCGTGATCCGTGCGGGTGAGATAGTCGTACGCGACGTCGATCTGGCGATCGGTGAACCGCCGCCTGAGCAGCGCGTCCTTCACCTTCACACTCACTCCGCCGGGCGGCATGGTGAACAGCTCGGGCATCGGGTTCAGCGCAAAGTCGAGCCACGACATCCGCTCGCGCACGCGCTCGCTCGGCGCGCCGATCCCGTTTTGGAGCGCCGCGAGGTGCTCGTCGATCTGTCGCTCGGCGCCCGTGCCTGCAGTGCTGAGTCCGCGGACGATGATCTTGCCGAACTGCCTGCGATGAATCTCGAGCAGCGAAAAGAGCGATACGTTCGGCGAATCGGCGCTGCTGTTTCGCTCGCACCAGCTTCCGTGATTCCCGAGCAGTCGCAGGAATGCCGACCGATCGATCTCGCTCCAGTTCCACTCGGCCTGGAAGGTCGCGATCGAATCCGGAGCGCGCGGCAAGAGCCTCGCGGGATCATCACCTCGCGCGTTGTGGGAGCGAAACCAGTAGCGCGTGACGACGCCGAAGTTGCCACCACCGCCGCCGGTGTGCGCCCACCAGAGCTCACGATTCGGATCGGACGCTTCGCGCGTGGCGACCCTGCTGGCCGCGTGCCCCTCACGATCGACCGTCACCACCTCGACTGCGTACAGGTAGTCGGCCGCGAGGCCGAGCTCGCGGCAGAGGAATCCGAAGGCGCCGCCGACGACGTGCCCACCCATCCCGATCTCCGGATATTCGCCAAGCGGAACGACGACTCCCCACGAATCGAAAAGCGCGCGGAAGGTTTCGCCCACGGTGGCGCCGGCTTCGACGGCTACGGCTCGCATGCTATCGTCGTAGTAGATGCGCTTCATCGGCGAGACATCGATGATCACGCGCACGTCGCGATCGGACACGAATCCCTCGAGGCAATGTCCGCCGGTGGTCACCACGACCCGGAGCCCGTCGCTCGCGGCGTCCTGAACGGCCGAGATCACCTCGTGCGCGGAGCAGGCGAGACAGACGTAATCGGGATTCGCGCGAAATCTCTTGTTGAAGCGCTTCTCGACCACGGCTCTATAGCGAGGGTCGTTGCGAAAGATCTTGTTCGCGTCTGTCGGCGAGTTAGCGGTCGTGTGCTGAGATGACATCCATTACCCCAGAGCGTTGCGTTGACTTACGGTCCTTTCGATGATGCGATTCTGCGATTTTCACTCGCGAACGAGAGTGAGCTCAGTTCGGCCGCCGCTCGTCCCGCGTAGTGCGCAGCTGATGTGCTCGAAAGAACTTCCACATCTCTTTCGTCGCGTCGATCTCGTGGCTGGTTGGACCGACAACGATACTCGGCAGCGGGTTGCCACCGGGCCACGTGTGGCCACCACCGCGGATGGTGTAGAGCAC
>DASXQD010000096.1:0-5593 GCA_036493195.1 Gemmatimonadaceae bacterium
CTACCATCATTGGTTCACGAGCGACACGCACGTGGCCGAGCTCGCGCGGGAGCTCGGCACGGAGGATCGCATCGTGTACCGCCCGACGCGCACGGGGCTGTACTTCGCCAACCATGTCTTTCGACTCAGCTCGCCATTCGACGTACTGCGTTTCACTCCCCTGTCGATCGTCGCACGGCTGCGCCTCGGACTGCTCGCGCTGCGCGCACGCGCAGTCAAGAATTGGCGCGCGTTAGAGGAGCTCACGGCCGAGGAGTGGCTGGTGCGGCTGGGTGGTCGCGAGGTGTTCGATGTCGTGTGGCGACCGCTGCTCGAAGGGAAGTTCGGACCGTATGCCGGAGACGTGTCGGCCGTGTGGTTCTGGAACAAGCTCAAGCTGCGCGGCGGAAGCCGGAGCAGAGGCGGCGGCGAGAGTCTCGCGTACTATCGCGGCGGCTTCGCAGCCCTCGCGGAACAGCTGGCCGATGCCATTCGCGATGCGGGCGGCGAGGTGCGGGCGAATGAGCCGGTGCGCAAGCTGCTCGTGGGCGACGATGGCAGAGTGCTCGGCGTGCGCACCGATCGCGAAGCGATCCCCGCCGATGCGGTACTGGCGACTCCGGCGCTTCCGATCGTCGCCGATCTCGTGCGGCCACACGCGTCCACAAACTACGTGAAGCAGCTGCACCGCATTCCGTATCTCGCGAACCTGTGCATCGTGCTCGAGCTCGACCGAAGTCTGTCCGACACGTATTGGCTGAACGTGAACGATCCCGGCTTCCCATTTGTGGGAATCATCGAGCACACCAATTTCGAGCCGGCAGCGACGTACGCGGGGCGGCACATCGTCTATCTCTCCAAGTATCTTCCGGCCGATTCCGAGCTGTACGCGATGAGCAGTGATGCGCTGCTCGAGTTCTGCGTGCCGCATCTTCAGCGAATGTTTCCGCAGTTCGATCGCGGCTGGATTCTGGCACATCACGTCTGGCGTGCGCGATACGCGCAGCCCGTAGTCGTACGGCGTTACGGCGCGCTGATCCCGTCGATCGCCACTCCACTGAGAAATCTGTTCCTCTGCTCGATGGCGCAGGTGTATCCAGAAGATCGCGGAACGAATTACGCCATTCGTGAGGGACGACGAGCGGGCGCCACGATCGCGCATCTGCTCGCGGCGAAGGCGCGTCTGACCTTGAGCGAGGTGAGCACATCGCAATGAGTGCGCTTGCCGCGCCCGTGCTCGAGGTGCGCCCGGCGACGGAGCTCCCGATTGCGCCGACACGGGCGCGCGGGTTCAGCTCGGGCGAACGGCTCGCACTCTCGCTCATAGCGCTCTGGATTCCGCTGCAGCTCCTCGTTGCGTGGCCGGCGCCGCTCACACCGGCATTCGATGGACCGTGGCGCTACGACAGCTCGATTTTCGCGTACGAGGGAGCACTCGTGCGCCAGGGCGCGATGCCCTACGTCGCATTCTGGGATCACAAGGGCCCCCTCATCTATCTGATCAACGCGGCCGGGCTCTCGATCTCTGGCGGACATCTCTGGGGCATCTGGCTGATCGGCCTCCTCACGGTATGGCTCGCCACAGCAGTCGGGTATCGCGCCATGCGCGACGCGTTCGGCGCCCCCGCGGCGCTCATGGGCGTCGTCTTCTTCATCGTGGCGCTCGGCGGTTTCGAGAGCGGCACGAACATGACGGAGGAGTACGCGCTTCCGCTCGCGTGGGGAGCGGCGCTCGTGCTCGTGCGATGGACACGCACGCGAGGATCGAGCGTGGGCGCCGGGCTTGCGCTGGGCGCGCTCGGGGCGCTGGCGTTCTTTCTGCGCGGGAATCTCGCCGGTGCGTCCGCTGCCGGCGTGCTCACGATCGCGCTCGTGCAGCTCCGAGAGCGGCGACTTGGCGCACTCGCACGTCTGGCGATTGGAGCAATGATCGGCGCTGCCATCGCCGGAGCTCCGCTCATCGTGTGGCTCGCGCATGGCGACGCGCTTGGCGGCTTCTGGGATCAAGCGATCGCGTACAATCTGACCTACACCCGGGCGGACTTCACGCAGCGACTCGTCTCTGCGATCGCCGGAGTCTGGCTCGCGACTCTCACCGCGCCGCTGCTGCTCCCTGCCGCGGGGCTCGTTGCCGCGACGCACCGGCTACGTCGCTCGCGCGCGCACGAGCGATCGCATCCAATCATGATTTTCGCGCTGATCTGGGTTGGCGTGGAGCTGCTGCTCGCATCCATTTCGGGACGGCCGTACGATCACTACTTCATCATGCTCCTGCCGCCCATGGCGTTGCTGACAGCGGCGCTGGTCTCCGAGATCCTGTCGCACTCGCGCACGCCCGCGAACCTCGGGCGGCGGGTTCGCTCGCCTGCGATCATCGGGGCGCTGTTCGCGCTCGTGATGCTTCGGCCGCTCCTCGGAGCTCTCGTGCTTCGGGCGCGCACCGGCAGGATCGTGCCGTCGCGCGCATCCAGCCAGGTGGTGCAGACCGCCGACTACGTGCGCGCGCATTCGTCCCCGGCCGACCGGCTGCTCGTGTGGGGGCTCTCCGGCGGCGTCTACTTTCTCGCGCAGCGACCGCCCGCGAGCAAATACCTCTTTGCCTTCCCGCTACTCACGCGCAGGTATGGCGATTCGGTCGCGGTCGATTTTCTCGCCGAATTGCGGCGCACGCCTCCCGAGCTCATCGTGGATGCGGCCGTCTCGGACCAATCGGCGCCGCCGCTCTCGCAATGGGATGCGGCGTGGCATTTCCCGCGGCTGGGATGGTATGCGCCCTATCGAACGATGACTCCGTCGCTCGCGCCGTTTTATGAATTCGTTTCCCAAAATTACACACCGGTGGCCGTGATCGGTCCAGAGCGATGGACGGTGTATCGCGCGAACGCGCGGATGGCGGCCCGGTGATCCGCGTCGAGCGCAAGGGCGCGATGCAGACGCCGCTTCTGGCGGTGCCGCCGCGAACCGTGGCGGACAACGCCGCCGTGCTCGTGAGCGACCAGCATCGCACGTCGCACGTTGCACTGCTGGCCGCGCTCCTCATCGGAGCGCTCGCGCGCGGCTGGCACGTGTGGGGGGTGGACTTTCCGCTCAACGACGGCGGACTCTTTTACGCGATGGTGCGCGACATCCAGCATGCGCACTACCATCTACCCGCGTTCACCTCGTACAACGGCGCGCACATCCCCTTCGGCTATTCGCCTCTCGGGTTTTATCTGGCCGGAGTGCTGAACGATCGGGGTGTGGATCTCCTCACGCTTTTTCGCATCCTGCCGTTCGCTGCGAGCACCGCGTGCATTCCGGCGTTCTATCTGCTCGCGCGCGAAATGCTGCGATCGCGTGCCGCGCTCTCCGCTGCGCTGATCGCGTTCGCGATCGTGCCGCGCGGATTCGTCTGGCTGCTCATGGGTGGAGGGCTGACGCGCTCGTTCGGGTACCTCTTCGCGCTCCTCGCGCTGCACCAGATCTGGCTTCTCTATACGCGCCGCTCCCTGCGACACGTACCACTCGCTACGCTTTTTTCCGCGCTCACGGTGCTCAGCCATCTGGGCACGGCGCCCTTCGTGGCCTTCAGCGCCCTGCTCTTCCTGCTCTTTCGCGGCCGGCATCGCGAGGGCGTGCTCGGCTCGGTTCTCATTGGCGCCGGTGCACTCGTGCTCACGGCCCCGTGGTGGGCGACCGTGATCTCGATGCACGGCATCGGGCCGTTCCTCGCCGCGCGCGCCACGGGCGGTTCGATCTTTTCGGATGTTGCCGCGAGACACGGCAGCACGCTCGGGGTGTTCGTGCGGCTCGTCTTTGGCAACACGGGCGAAGGCTACTTTCCGGTGATCTGGATTCTGGCGCTGCTCGGCGTGGTGTGGTGCGTGCGTGAACGCCGCGCTCTCCTGCCGGTGTGGTGGGCCATGATCCTCCTGCTCGATACGCGCGCCGGATCCACCTATGCGGCCGCGCCCGTTGCAATGCTCGCCGGAATCTCCAGCGTGCACCTCATCTGGCCTCTCCTGCGGCGACGCGAGCGCGATGGAAGCCGGGGCGCGCCACGCCCCCTCGCGTTGGCGGCAGTGGGGGTCATCGTGCTCGCCTCGATCGTTGCCGCCGCGAGCAGCAGAGGCATTTTCCGCAACGAGTCCGGTGTGCTCACTGCGCTCGGCCCGCGCGACCGAGCCGCGATGCAGTGGATGGCCGTGCACACGGACACTTCCGCGCGCGTGCTCGTGCTCACGAGCAGCCCGTGGCAGATCGACAAGGTCTCCGAGTGGTTTCCCGTGCTCGCGTCGCGCACGAGTCTCGCCACCGTGCAGGGGAGCGAGTGGCTTCCACATCGCGCGTTCTACACGTTCATCGCGCGGCAGCAGCGGGTCGCATCGTGCGCGAAGAGCGGAACCACGTGCCTGGATTCTCTCCGCGAGAATCCCTCATTGCAGTTCACGCACGTCTATGTTCCGAACGGCGTCGGCGTGAGGTGCTGTCGTCTACTGCTCGAGGCGCTTCGCGAGGATCCACGGTACCAGGTGATTCACGACGACAGCGCGGCGACGATCTTCGCGCGCAGGTGATCTCGCGCGCTGCCAGGATCGCCTAGAGCTCGGCGATGTCGATCGCAAAGCGCGGACGTCCCGTCTCGAAGTGCATGCGCAGATTGCGATGTTTCGCCAGGTAGTAGAGGCCCACGCAGGCCGCAGATATTCCAGCGGCGGCACCGACGCCCAGTGCCCAGCGCGGGCCGAATCGGTCGGCCACCCAGCCGACAATCGGTGCGCCGATCGGCGTTCCGCCCATGGCGAGCCCGAGGAGAATGGCCACCACTCGGCCGCGCATCGCCGGCTCCGTCGATATCTGCACCAGGCTGTTCGTGGAGGTAGTGAATGTCTGAACGGATATCCCAACGAGGATGAGGGCAACGCCGAAGAGCGCGTAGGTCGGCATGATCGCGGCGAGCACGCAGCCGATGCCGAATACCGCCGCGCCGCCGAGCAGAATCGACATGCGGGGGCTCTCGCGTCTCGCTGCGAGCAGGGCGCCGGACACCGATCCGATCGCCATCATCGAGGATAACAATCCGTAGCGACTCGCATCCGCGTGATAGACATTGACCGTCATCGTCGAGATGAAGATCGGGAAGTTGAGCCCGAACGTGCCGATCAGAAAGAACATGAGCAGCGCTGCCTTCAGATCGGGGCGGTTGAGCACGTAGCGAAATCCCTCGACGAAGCTCCCCCGCGTGTCGAGCGTCCGGATTCTCCGATGCAGCTCCGACACGCGAAGAAAGTTGAGCGAAACGATCACCGCGACGAAGGATGCCGCATTGATCAGGAATACCCATCCCGAGCCGACGCCGGCGATCAGAACTCCGGCGATTGCCGGACCAATCATGCGCGCGGCATTGAACGACGTGGAATTCAGCGCGACGGCATTCGACAGCTCGGCCTCGCCTACGAGCTCGGTGACGAACGTCTGGCGCGCCGGCGCGTCGAAGGCCGTCACGCAGCCCAGCAGGAGCGCGAACACGTACACGTGCCAGAGCTGGACGACGCCGGTGATCGTGAGTACCCCCAACGCGAGCGCAAGCGCGCCCATCGACGCCTGTGTGGCGATGAGAACCTTTCGAAGATCG
>DASXQD010000097.1:0-7369 GCA_036493195.1 Gemmatimonadaceae bacterium
CGACCTGCTGATCCTCAAGGCGCTCACCTGGGGACCGAGGCACGGCTACGGCGTTGTCGACTGGATCGAGCAGGCGACCGGGGCGGCGCTCCTCGTTGGCGAGGGCACACTCTACCCTGCCCTGCACCGGCTCGAGGCACAGGGATGGATCGAGGCCGAGTGGGGCCTCTCGGAGAACAACCGTCACGCGAAGTTCTACAGGCTCACGGCCAACGGGCGCGCACAGCTGCGCACCGGCCTTTCGGCGTGGCAGCAATTCGTGGAGGCCGCCTCTCGCGCGCTGCACACAAGCGCCTCACCGCGCACGGCATGAGCGAGCGCGGTGATTGGACTCGGGTGTTCCGAATCGGCGTTGGCGCCAGGCACATCGAGCGCGACGTCGACCAGGAGCTCGACTTCCACATCACCATGCGCACGCAGAAGCTCGTTGCCGCGGGGCTCGCCCCCGATGCAGCGCGAGCGAAGGCGCTCGAGTGCTTCGGAGACCTGCGCACCGTTCGCGACGACTGCCTCGATATCGACCATCAACGGGAGCGCGCCATGCGACGCACCAACCACCTGAGCAATCTCACGCAGGACATCGCGTACGCGCTGCGCTCGATGCGCCAGAATGTCGGCTTCACCGCCGTGGTCCTGCTCACGCTCGCGCTGGGCATCGGCGCGAACACCTCTACGTTCACGCTGATCGACGCGCTGGTGCTGCGGCCGCTGCCCGTGCCGCATCCGGAGCAGCTGGTGTCGATCGGGAATCCGGCACGCACTGGCGGTCTGTCCGAAGGAACGCCGCGCAACGATGTCGTTTCGTATCCCCTCTACAAGGATGTACGCGACAACACCAAGCTGCTCTCCGGACTCTACGCATCCGGACGCGCAAGCCGCCTGGACATGCTGGTTGATCGGGGACAGCGGGAGCCCGAGCATCCACGTGGGAGATTCGTCTCCGGTAACTACTTCTCGGTGCTGCAGGTGCCCGCGGCACTGGGACGAACGTTTTCGACGGACGAGGATCGCGCACCAGGCTCCGCTCCCGTCGTCGTCATCAGTTATGCCTACTGGGTAAATCGATTCGCCGGCGACCGATCGATCGTGGGCCGATCCGTCACGCTGAACGGAGTGCCGCTCACCGTCATCGGCGTCGCTCCGCGCTGGTTCGCAGGCGACATCATTGGACAGCGGATCGAGGTATGGATTCCGATGATGGAGCAGCCCTCGCTCATGCCGAACGCTCCAGCGCTCGACCGGCGCGACCTCAGCTGGCTGCTCATGATGGGACGAATCCGTCCAGGAGTGACGCTGGCCCAGGCGCGAAGCGAGCTGACGTCCGTCGAAAACCGATCTCTCGTGGAGAACGCCTTGCCTGCGGACCGCGCCGGTATCGAAAAGGACGTGCGCAAGCGTCCTGTGCAGGTGGAGGCGGGAGCGAGAGGTTTTTCCTATTATCGGAAGGTGCTCGCGGCACCGCTCTTCATTCTCATGGCAGCGGTGAGCATCGTGCTGCTCATCGTGTGCGCGAATCTCGCGAACCTGATGCTCGCACGAGCTGCGGCGCGTGGTCGGGAGATGAGTGTGCGGATGGCGCTCGGAGCCAATCGCGCTCGCCTGGTGCAGCAGCTGCTCACGGAGAGCATACTGCTCGCACTCGCTGGTGGCGCGCTCGGCGTGCTCCTCGCAGTCTGGGGCAGCTCGGCGCTGATCGCAATGACGGGGGGCGCGCAGGTCGAAGCGAAGCTCGACGCGCGCGTGCTCGTCTTCACGGCCGCGATGGCGCTGGCGACCGCAATCCTGTTCGGCCTCGTTCCAGCCCTCCGCGCCACACGCGTAGAGCTCGCGTCGGCGCTTCGCGCGCAAGGGCGAGGCGTATCGAACGCGGAGCGCGGTACCGGCAAGTTCGGGCTGGGCAAAATGCTGGTGGTCGCGCAGGTAGCGTTGTCGGTGCTGCTGCTGGTGGGCACCGGAATGCTCGTACGCAGCATGCAGCGGCTGCAGACGACGGACATCGGCGTCGCTCGCGACCGGCTTCTGATGGTCGAGATCGACGCGCAGCGAGGGGGCTACAAGGACGCGCGACTGCTCACGCTCATGCGGGGATTGATGGCGCGCGCGAGCGAGACACCGGGAGTGGCGTCGGCCACGCTCTCTGAAAACGGAATCTTCTCCGGCACGGAGTCGGGGACGAACGTGCGCGTGGAGGGCTTCACTGCACAAGCGGATGCCGACAGCAACATCGCCTACGATGATGTGGGTCCGAACTATTTTCACACGATCGGCGCGCACATTGTCGAGGGGCGCGATTTCGAGGCGCGCGACAACGAGTCCGGCGCTAAGGTCGCCGTTCTCAACCAGACCGCCGCACGCTTCTTCTTTCCGCATGCCAGTCCGCTCGGATCGCACATTTCCACAGACAGCACGACGTACGAGATCGTTGGCGTAGTGTCGGACGTAGAGGAGCAGAACCTGCGCGCCGACCCGACGAGGCGCCTGTACATCTCCTCATTCCAGATACCGGAGACACCGGGAAAATTCTCTCTGGAAGTGCGCACCACTGGAGACCCGGCTCGATTGGGCGAAACGCTTCGCCGGTCTCTCGCCACGGTCGATCCTGCATTGTCGATGGACGTGCAGCCGCTCACCACACTGATCCAGGATTCGATCTCGCAGGACAAGCTCGTTGCGCGAGTGGTCAGCATTTTCGGCATACTCGCGCTGGCGCTCGCCGCGCTTGGTCTGTACGGCGTCATGACGTACGCCACCACACGCCGCACGAGCGAGTTCGGCTTGCGCATGGCGCTCGGCGCCGAGCCGGGGAACGTGCAGCGGCTGGTGCTCGGCGAGGCGATGCTGCTCGTTGCCGGCGGCGTGATGCTGGGGATGCCGGCCGCGCTCGGCGCGATGCAGCTCGTCAAGCACCAGCTCTACGAGATCGGGCTGCTCGACTGGCCATCGATTCTCGTGGCGCTGATCGTGCTCAGTGCGAGCGCGGCGCTCGCCGGCTACGTGCCGGCACGCCGGGCAGCGCGTGTGGGCCCGCTCGTCGCGTTGCGGGACGCCTAGGCCCTCGCGCGAGCGATCGCAGGTGCGTGACGAGTTCATGCGCTGACCTTCGACCTTCGCCATCGCGCCCATAAACTTTGCCCACGCCTGACAGGTGCTTGCGCTTGGCAGTCAGGCGACATTTCCTGTATGAGTGTCCGGCAAAGGAGATGATCATGGCGGGTCGCACCTATCGTTTGCGTGCCGGGTTGTCCGAGCACGACATGCAGCGCGCGGAACTGGGCAAGTGCTACCGCGCGGAGCCATCGGAGGACAAGTTCGGCCACAAGACGGACCTGCTCGACCTGCTCGAGGATGATGGAACGCCGGTGGCGATCTTCGTTCCGAGAGATCACGTCGAGGTGTGCAATGAGTGAGGACGCGCTCCGTCAGCAGCTTGCGCGCTTCACCGATTTCGGCGAGGCGCACGTCACGTCCGATGCGGTATTCGCGGAGCTCGATCTTCCATCGCAGGGCAAACGGGCGCCAGGATTGCCGCACTCGCCCTGGGAGCTTCTCGAGCACATGCGCATTACGCAGCACGACATCCTCGACTTCTGCGTGAATCCGAAGTACGAGGAGATGCAGTGGCCGCAGGACTATTGGCCGGCGAGTGCTGCTCCACCCACGGCTGACTCGTGGAAGAAGAGCGTAGCCGCATTTCGAACGGATCGCGATGCGCTTCGGGAGCTCGCGACCAACGCAACCATCGATCTCTTCGCGAAGATACCGCATGGCGACGGTCAGACGTATTTGCGCGAGCTGATCCTCGCGCAGGACCACCTCTCGTATCACACAGGCCAGCTCGTGCTCGTTCGGCGGGCACTCGGCGCATGGCCGGCGAAGTAACGACAGGCGGCGTAGCGACGGAGCCGAAGCGCCGCGCGTTCCTGACGGCCGAGTGGCGCTATCTGGTGATGCTCAACTACGATGTCGATCCAGCGGTCTTGCACGCGCTCGTACCGAGGCACACGGTGCTCGATCTCTGGCATGGGCGCGCGATGGCGAGCGTGGTCGGCTTTCGATTCCTGCGCACCCGCGTGCTCGGTGCTCCGATTCCCCTTCATCGCAATTTCGAAGAGGTGAATCTGCGCTTCTACGTTCGACACACCACGCCCGACGGCGACGTGCGGCGCGGCGTGGTGTTCGTGCGAGAGCTCGTCCCGAAGGCCGCGATCGCGATGCTGGCTCGTTTCGCCTACAACGAGCCGTACTGGGCGCTGCCCATGCGGAGCACGGTACCGCGCGCACCGGTGGAGAATCCGGGACAGGTATCCTATCAGTGGCGCACGGGATCCCGCTGGCAGCACGTGTCGGCCGTTGCGCTAGGAGAGCCTGCGCTTCCCGCCACGACATCCGAGGAGTCGTTCATCACCGAGCACTTCTGGGGCTACACGCGCCAGCGCGATGGCGCGACGGTGGAATACGAGGTCGCGCACCCGCGCTGGCGCGTGTGGGCCGCGGCCGAAGCCTCGCTCGATGCGGACGTGCCGCGCCTCTATGGATCGTCGTTTGCGCGCGCACTCTCCGTCGCGCCGGCGTCGGCGTTCATTGCGGAGGGATCGCCCGTGACGGTGTACCGCCCCCGCCGCATTCGTGCGCAGGCGGTGCCCGCCTCGCGCTTGTGACAGCAAGGTACACGCGCTCTTTTTGCATCAGCTCGGCATTCGTGCGCCGCGATGCCACATGGCCCCTGCGGCTTCCTGCTCTCGTCTCGTTCCCTCCTGATTCCTGATGAAGAAGCTTCTCGTCCTGCTTTCGGTAACCGCTCTTTGCTGCGCGCGCGAGACCCCGAAAGATCCTGATGCCTCTCGATGGGAGCAGCAGGCGGCGGCGATCACCATCGTCCGCGACGATTGGGGCATCCCGCACGTGCATGGAAAGACCGATGCCGACGCGGTGTTCGGGATGATCTACGCGCAAGCGGAGGACGACTTCAATCGCGTGGAGACGAACTACATCAACGCGATGGGCCGGCTCGCGGAAACCGAGGGTGAGAGCGCGATCTACCGCGATCTGCGGATGAAGCTCTTCATCAATCCGGACACGCTCAAGGCGGCGTACGCAACGAGCCCCGAGTGGCTCAAAAAGTTGATGGTCGCGTGGGCGGATGGGCTGAACTTCTACCTGTACAAGCATCCATCGGTCAAGCCGCGCGTGATCACGCACTTCGAGCCCTGGATGGCGCTCTCGTTCTCGGAAGGAAGCATCGGGGGAGACATCGAGGACGTGTCGATCCCGGCGCTCCAGGCGTTCTACGGCGATTCGTCCGCGAGTCGTATGTTCGCGTCGGCGCCATTTCGGCTTAGGGATCCGTCGGGATCGAACGGGATTGCGATCGCACCGTCGAACACCGTCGATCATCACGCGCTATTGCTGATCAACCCGCATACCTCGTTCTTCTTTCGCGCCGAGCTGCAGATGACGAGCGACGAAGGGCTGGATGCGTATGGCGCCACCACGTGGGGTCAGTTCTTCGTGTATCAGGGCTTCAACACGCGCACCGGATGGATGCACACGTCGAGCGGCGCCGACGTAGTCGATGAGTACGCGGAGACGATCGTGAAGAAGGGAGATAGTCTCTTCTACAAGTACGGCGCCGACCTGCGGCCGGTGACGGTGGAGACGATCGCCATTCCGTACCGCACCGCCAAAGGAATGCAAACGAAGTCGTTCACCGTCTATCGGACGTTCCACGGCCCCATTGTTCGCGCCGCAAACGGCAAGTGGATCAGCGTTCGCCTGATGAACCAGCCGGTGAAGGCGCTCACTCAGTCGTACGAGCGCACGAAGTCGACGAGCTACAAGTCGTATCGCGAAACGATGGAGCTGCACACGAACTCCTCGAACAACACGATCTTCGCGGATGCCGATGGAGACATCGCCTATTTTCACGCGAACTTCGTTCCGATTCGCGATACGCATTTCGATTGGCGCAAGCCTGTGGACGGGAGCAATCCCGCCACCGACTGGAAGGGCATCACGTCGATCGACAGCAGCCCGCACCTGCTGAATCCACCCAACGGCTGGCTCTACAACTCGAACAATTGGCCCTACTCGGCGGCCGGCCCGTACAGCCCGAAAAGAGCCGACTACCCGGCGTACATGGATGTGGGGCTCGAGAGTCCGCGCGGCATACACGCGATCCGCTTGCTGTCGAACAAGAAGGACTTCACGATGCGGTCGCTCATCGATGCAGCGTACGACAGCTATCAGCCGGCGTTCGCGGATCTCATTCCTACGCTGATCAAGGCGTACGATCAGACGCCCGCGTCGGATCCGCTCAGGAAGAAAGTGGCGGAGCAGATCGCAATGCTGCGCACGTGGGATTATCGATGGGGCGTGTCCTCCGTGCCGACCACGCTCGCGTGCTACTGGGGCGATGAGCTCGGCCGGCGCGTGCACGCCGATGCCGACGCCGAGGACATGACGATCTATCAGTACATGGCGACGCGCACGTCCGCGCACGAGAAGCTCGACGCGCTCGCCTTCGCCTCGGATTCCCTGACGAAGAACTTCGGCACCTGGAAAATGCCGTGGGGCGAGATCAACCGCTTTCAGCGCCTCACCGATGACATCGTCCACCCGTTCAACGACGCGGCACCGAGCATTCCGGTGGGATTCACCTATTCGCGTTGGGGCTCGCTCGCGTCGTTCGGCCCACGAGCGGATGAAAAGACGAAGAAGATCTACGGAACGAATGGCAACAGCTTCGTGGCGGTGGTCGAGTTCGGCGACAGCGTACGCGCGCGCGCGATCACCGCGGGCGGCGAAAGCGGAGACACCGCATCGAAGCACTTCGACGATCAGGCACTGCGATACAGCACGGGTGATCTTCGCGAGGTGTACTTCTATCCGTCGCAGCTCGTGGGACACACGGAACGAACGTATCATCCGGGGAGCTGAGTGCGGCTCGATCACCGAGTGAGCGATGTCGAGAGATGCGAGCGCGAATGCGCCGGGTGAGGGAAAGTTGATCGAGCCGCCGAGCGTCGCGGGAATCGTGCATCTGCGCAGCGCGGCGCGCGCGAGTGCAACGGCGGATCGCCTCGTGCAGCTCGTGCACGCACACGGACTTACGCTCTTCGCGCGCATCGAGCTCTCTCGAGATGCCGAAGCGGCTGGCCTCACGCTTCGGCCGATGATCCAGCTCGTATTCGGCAATCCGCGCGCAGGCACGCCACTCCTCGCAGCCAATCCCGTCGCTGGATTGGCGTTGCCGCTTCGCGCTCTCGCCTGGGAGGATGCGGACGGGCACAGCTGGCTGAGTTACGAGTCGCCCGAATCGTTGATCTCACGGCTCAGTTTGCCCGGCGCGCTGACGGCGAACATCGCTGGG
>DASXQD010000098.1:0-2165 GCA_036493195.1 Gemmatimonadaceae bacterium
GCTCGACATCATTCCAATGCGCACCGCATCACACCGGCGCGCATCTCAAAAGACCCTACTTTCGCCTGGCCGCCACCGTCTTGGCCGGCACCTTTCTTCTCGCCGGCGCGCGCCCGGCGCCCGCGCTCCGCTTCCGATGGAAGGCGTCGATCGCTTCCACCACCGGCTCGGAATCGAAGCGCACCGGATCCGTCGTCGGGAGTCCCGTTTGTCTGCGCGTCTTATCGATCGCGGCACGCGCGGCGCGCACCGACAGATCGTACGTGTTGAGTGATACCGCGATCACGGGCGCCGGACGCAGATGCTGCACGAGCATCTCGTGCATTCTGATCATCTCCGGCAGCGGTGGAATCTCGATCCACGGATTGTTGTTGATGTGCGTGCGCGACGGCTGCGCGCACATGACCATCGCGTGTGGCAGCGACCCGTGCATGAGTCCGAGCGTCACGCCCGAGTAGCCCGGATGGATGACCGAGCCCTGCCCCTCCACGAGCACGATCTCCGCACCATTCGATGCATCGAGCACGAGCTTCTCCGCCGCGCCAGCGATGAAATCCGCGATCACGGCGTCGACACCAATGCCCCAGCCCTCGATGAGAATCCCGGTCTGCCCGGTGCCGGCGAATCGAACCTTGCGATCGCGCGCCTTCAAACCGTCGCGAATCTGGAGCGCCGACGTCATTTTCCCGATGTTGCAGTCGGTGCCGACCGTGAGCACGACCGTCGAGTCGACCTTGCGCACGCGTCCCATCGCCACCGGCAGATCCGGCGGCGGTCGACGAAGGTCGTGAATCTCGACCCTCCTCTTCTCCGCTCGCGCAGCGAATTCCGGATCCGCGCCGATGAAGGTGTGCAGCCCGCTCCACACATCGAGCCCGGCATCGATGGCCGCGAGAATCATCGCGCGCCATTCGTCCGGCAGCTTCCCGCCTTGCGGCGCGACACCGATCAGCAGCGCCGTCGGCTTCCGCCGGAGCCCTTCCTCCACTGTGGCCACGACGGGAATGTCTCCGCCGAAGCCGAGCACGTCCTGCGAGCTGCGACCCGCGCGACGCGAGTCGATCACCGCGACTACGCGCTCAGGCGTGTAGCGGATGCACGAGTTTGCGGTTTTCGAGGTGAGCGGTCCGAATTGACCTTCAGCGATGACGAGAAAGCGAAGTTCGCGTGGCATTCAGTGGAATTCTGGTTCAGGCGGATCGCGCGCGATCGCGCGCCTCCGCAAGGGAAATTACGTCGACACCCGATGGTGTGCCGACGAGCACGTCCCCGCCCGGAAGCGGAGCGCGCACCACGAGCGCTCCGTTCCGCAGCAGGCGACGGAATCCCTGTCCTTCGTACACGCGGCCAATGAGGATGCGACGGATGACCACGTCGATTACCGCAAGTGCAGGCACCGCCACCAGCAGCCCCACGGCGCCGAGCAGCTTGCCCATGATCAGAATGGCCATGATCGTGAGCACCGGGGCGAGACGAACCTGGCGCGCCATGATGAGCGGCGAGATCAGATTGCTCTCGAGCAGGTGCACGATCACGCCCCATCCGATCACCGCGAGTGCCTGTCCCGCGCCACCTTCGCCGAGCACGAACGCGGCGGGGAGAATCGTCGAGATCAGCGTGCCGAAGATCGGCACGATCGCGATGAGGCCCGTGAAGAGTCCGAAGGTGAGCGCGTACGGCACGTGCAGAATCGAGAATCCGATCGCAGCGAGCCCACCGAGCAGGAACATCGAGGTGAGCTGACCGAGGATCCATGCCCGCAACGTCTGCGAAACATCCGTCATCACATCGCGCACGAGGTCGCGATGAACCGGCGGAAAGAGCGAGATCAGCAGCTCGCGGTAGAGGCCCGGCTGGTTCGCGAGATAGATGCTCAGAATCCCGACGACCACCACCTCGATGACGACGTTCGCCACGCCGACGATCTTCGGAAACAGCCCACCCACGGATGACGAGAGCTGCTGATAGGTCGCCAGGAGGAGCTGTCCGGGCTTGTAGACGCCCTTGAGCGCCGTCACCCTGCTCGCGGCCTCGTCGATGCCGCGCTGCCACGCGACGAGGCGGTCCGGAAGCGTCCCGAGCAGCGATTGCGTCTGCTCGATCACCACGGGCACGATCAGCCACATGAAGCCGGTGAGAATCCCGAGGGCGATCACGACCGCAAT
>DASXQD010000099.1:0-5265 GCA_036493195.1 Gemmatimonadaceae bacterium
CGACGCAGCACGTCGCGCTCATCGCGCGCCCCGGACGCAAGTGGTACGCGCAGCCGACACTCTGGATCGGCACGGCCGTAGGCGTGGTGATCGGCGCCGTGGTAGCGCATTGATCGTGGGGAGCGCTCGCAAGCGCCGGGACGAACGCGCTACTGACAGATCAGCCGGACGCGCTCGCGTGAGGTCTCGCCCGCGCTGATCGTCACGGAGCCCGAGTAGTCGGCGCAGTACTTGGCCGAAACGTGAAGCGCGTACGTGCCTTCGCCCAGGAGCAGCGGACTGGGGAGTGGCACAAATCCGGACGTGATCTCGTGACCACCGCTCGAGAGTGTGAAGCGCGCGCCATTCGGTGCCGCGTCGAGCGCGAGGGTGCCGCATTTGCGCGGGGAAAGTTGAACCGTCGTTGTGCCACTCTCCGAGACGCGCACGTCGCGCGCATCCTGCGCTGCCGTGCACGCGGCCGGTGCGTTGAGGGACACGAGCACGTGATGCACGCCGCTCGAGATGTTCTCCGAGTGCCACGTGCCGCGACCGACCACCGAGCCGTCGACGTTGATCGTCGCATCGGCCGGACCGATCACGCGCAGCACGCGCTCCGATGCCCGGGGCGGCGGCTTGCGCGCGGCGACGCGTCCGCCGGTGCGACTCGTGGTGGCGGCAACGGCATCCGCGGGAACGGTATCGGTCACTGTAATCGGTGCAGTGATGCCAGGCGTAGAGGGAGCCGTTGGTGTCGCGGGCGACGGCTTGGGTGCGAGCGCCGTCGAGTCGTGTGTTGGCGTCACGGCCGCGAGATCGCGCTGATGGATGGCATTCACACCAAAGCCGGCCATGATGAGTATCAGAGCGCCGACCCCCGTCGCGACAGTGCGCGACAGTGGTCTGCGCAGTCGCCTGGGCGCCGTGATCTCGAGCGCCGTGCGACTCGCTGCCGGCGTCGGGATGACGACGGTTGGATCGCCATCCGGAGAGCTCGCGCGTCCGAGCAGCTGCATGAGCTCCGTGTGCAGCGCATCGCCCGTGGGATAGCGCTCGGCCGGATCCTTCGCGAGACACTTGAGGATGACGTGCTCGATCCCGCGCGACAGTGCGGGGTTGAATGCGCGCGGGCGCGGCGCCGGCTCCTCGATGTGCTGTCGCGCGATCTCGTACCAGTCTTCGCCCTGGAAGGGCAGCACCCCCGTCGCCGCCTTGAACAGCGTGACGCCCAGCGAGTAGATGTCGGCGCGTCCGTCGAGCGTCTGACCGCGCGCCTGCTCCGGCGAGAAGTACTGCGGCGTGCCGACCACCATGTTCGTGCCCGTCTGCTCCGTGTAGCCGGACAGGGCGCGCGCGATGCCGAAATCGGCCACGATCGCGTTTCCGTGATCGTCGTACAGAATGTTGTCCGTCTTGATGTCGCGATGGATGACCCCTTCGCGATGAGCGAAGGCGAGCGCGGCGGCTACGTCCATGCCCATGCGAATGAGGAGCATCTCGGGCAGCGTCCCCATGATCCGCAGGCGATCGTCGAGCCCGGTGGGGAGATAATCCATGACGAAATACACGGCCGTGTCCTCGCGGCCCACCGCCAAAATCCGAATGATGTTCGGATGGCGCAGCTTCGCTGCCGTGGCGGCCTCGGTCCGAAAGCGCGTCTCGAATGCCTCTTCGCCGGCGTACTGCGGCTTGAGGATCTTGATCGCGACCGGGATGTCGAGCTCGGGGTCGTAGCCCTTGTAAACCCAGGCAAAGCCCCCAGACCCAACATTCGAGTCGACACGGAAGCGGCCGAGATGACGACCGAGGTAGCGCTCAGGCAATTGGAGCCTTTACAGAGGTCAAGACGTCCGTTAACTTATGACGACTCAACGCAGTAGGCGCACAGTGCGCACTGGTACGTTCGGAGAATATACCGCATGGCGTTCGCAAAAGCACCAATCATCGAGAAGTACAAAGCGCACGAAACCGACACCGGCTCGACGAAAGTGCAGGTCGCGCTACTGACGGAGCGGATCAACTATCTCACCGATCATTTCCGCACGCACAAGAAGGACAATCATAGTCGCCGGGGCCTGCTCAAGATGGTTGGCCAACGCCGCCGTCTCCTCGACTACATGAAGCGCACGGAGCTCGAGGAGTATCGCAAGCTGATTCAAGAGCTTGGACTCCGCTACTAATCGTCGTCCACTCGCAATCGCGCGGGTACCCACTCCGGGTTCCCGCGCGCTTTTGTGTTCCAGAGAGAGTACATGATGCAACGCGTAGAAAGAGATTTCGCGGGCCGGAAGCTCATTGTCGAGACCGGACGCATGGCCAAGCAGGCGGCAGGGTCCGCCCTGGTCCAGTACGGCGAGACCGTCGTCCTCGCCGCGATCACCGTCAGCGACAAGGTCAGCACGCTGCCTTTCTTCCCACTCACGGTCGAGTACAAGGAGCGGACAGCAGCTGCAGGAAAGATTCCAGGCGGCTTCATCAAACGCGAGGGCCGTCCGCATGACGACGAGATCCTGTCCGCACGGATCATCGATCGCTCCATCAGGCCGCTCTTCCCGGAAGGCTTCCAGAACGAAGTGCAGGTATTCGTCTACGTGATCTCCGCCGATCAGGAGAACGACGCCGACGTTCCTGCGCTGCTCGCCGTGTCACTGGCGCTGCAATCGTCGAGGATTCCGTGGAACGGCCCGCTCGCCGGCGTTCGCATGGGCAGACTGCAGGACAACTGGGTGGTCAATCCCACCTTCCAGCAGCTCGCCTACAGCGACATGGACATCATCATCACGGGCTCGAAGGAGTCGATCGTGATGGTCGAGGGCGGCGCGCTCGAGGTCTCTGAAGACGACATCGTCAGCGGCATCACGCTCGGGCACCGCTCGATCCAGGAGCTGATCGCGATCCAGGAAGAGATCGTCGGCAAGATGAATGTCGCGAAGATGAAGTGGACGAAGGCGGAGATCGCGCCCGAGCTCGTGGCCAATGTGAAGAAGCTGGCCGAGGGCAAGATCACCGAAGCGATCAACGCGAAGGACAAGCACGCGCGCATCGAGTCCGTGGAGCGCGTGAAGAAGGAGATCGCCGAGCAGCTCGCGACGCAGTATCCGGACAACGCGAAGGACATCGCCTCGCTCGTCGATGACGCCGAGTATCACAGCTTGCGCGGCCAGGTGCTCAACAAGGGCGAGCGCGTGGATGGTCGCGGCATGAAGGATGTGCGTCCGATCTCGATCGACACGACGCTGCTCCCACGCGTGCACGGCTCCGCGCTCTTCACGCGCGGCCAGACGCAGGCGCTCGTCACGGTCACGCTCGGAACGTCCAAGGACGCGCAGCGACTCGATTCCATCGACGAGGTGGGCGAGCAGACGAAGACGTTCATGCTCCACTACAATTTCCCGCCATTCTCCACGGGCGAAGTTCGTCCGCTGCGCGGCACCAGCCGTCGCGAGATCGGCCATGGAAATCTTGCCGAGCGCGCGCTGCAGGCGGTGCTTCCGGAGCCGGCGGCGTTCCCGTACACGATTCGTGTCGTCAGCGACGTGCTCGAGTCGAACGGCTCGTCGTCGATGGCGAGTGTGTGCGGCGGCTCGCTCGCGCTGTTCGATGCGGGTGTGCCGATTCATGCCGCGGTTGCCGGCGTCGCGATGGGACTGGTGAAGGAAGGATCGAAGTATGCGATCCTGACCGACATTCTCGGTACCGAGGATCACCTGGGCGACATGGACTTCAAGGTCGCGGGCACCGAGCATGGAATCACCTCGATTCAGATGGACATCAAGATCGAGGGGCTCGACCTCAAGATCATGCGCGAGGCATTGTCGCAGGCGAAGGAAGGACGGCTGCACATTCTCGGTGAAATGAAGAAGGCACTCGCCGCGCCGCGCTCGGATCTGTCTCCGTACGCGCCGCGCATCGTGACGCTGCAGATCAGCCCCGAGAAGATCGGCGACCTGATCGGGCCCAAGGGCAAGACCATTCGCGGCATTCAGGACGAGACGGGCGCGGAGCTCACCGTGGACGACACGGGTCTCGTCACGATCGCGGCGGTCGGCGGCGAGGCGATGGAGCGTGCACGCCAGATGATCAAGGCGCTCACGGTCGAGCCGGAGATCGGCGCGGAGTACGAGGGCACGGTCAAGAGCACCACGGCGTTCGGCGCGTTCGTCGAGATTCTGCCGGGCACCGAAGGACTGGTGCACATTTCCGAGCTCGCGCATGGTCGCACCGACAAGACCGAAGATGTGGTGAAGAAGGGCGACCGCGTGCGCGTGAAGCTCATCGATCGCGATGAGCGCGGCCGTCTGCGCCTGTCGATGAAGGCGCTCGTGCCCAAGCCGGAAGGCGCGCCGGATGACTCGAACGGCTCACGTGGTCCACGTCGCGAAGAGAGTGGCGCGGTGGCCGTGGCGAGTGGTGTCGCGCCCGGCGAGAGCACGGATGCGCCGGCGTCGAGCGGTGGTGAGGATCGTGGCCGTCGCGGCGGCGGGTCCGGACGTGGAGGTCGGTCGCGCAGGTGACCGCCGTCTCGTCGCCGCCCGAATCCGGGCTGCGCAGCACAGAGCTTTCGAATGGACTGACCGTACTCTCGGAGCACATGCCGGGCGTGCGGTCGGTTGCTTTCGGCGCCTGGGTTCGCGCGGCATCCGTCCATGAGTCGCGCGAGCGGATGGGTGTGTCACATCTGCTCGAGCACATGGTGTTCAAGGGAACGAAGAACCGCTCCGCGCGGGAAATAGCGCTGTCGCTCGAGATCCTGGGCGGCTCGCTCGACGCGTACACCGCGCGCGAGCACACGTCGTATCAGGCCCGCGTGCTCGACGAGCATCTCACCGAAGCCGCGGACGTGATCGGCGATCTGATGTTCCGCCCGCTGCTGCGGCGCGAAGATCTCGAGCTCGAGCGGAAGGTGGTGCTCGAGGAGATCGGGATGGTCGATGACACGCCGGACGATCTCGTGTTCGAGCTCCACAACGAGGCGCTCTGGGGCGCGCATCCGTACGGCCACACCATACTCGGCACGCGCGAGACGGTGTCGGCGCTGGGCGTGCGCGAGCTGAAGGAGCTGCACGGGCGGGCATATCACCCGTCGCAGATCGTGGTCGCGTGCTCGGGCAACGTGTCGCACGAGCAGCTGCTCGAGGCGCTCGAGCAGACCGGGTGGAACGAAGTGCCGCGCGGCGACGCGACGCCTCTCATCGTGCCACCTGCGAGCGCCGCCGCGCCATCGCGAAGGCACGTCGAGCGCGAGAGCACGCAGACGCACATCGTGTTTGGCGCGACGTCGGTCGC
>DASXQD010000100.1:0-5038 GCA_036493195.1 Gemmatimonadaceae bacterium
CGGTGGCATCCACGGGATACGGGCATCCCAAGGTCATTTCGGCGATCAAGGCCCAGGCGGACAGATTCCTGCACATCTGCGGCTCCGATTTTTACTTCGAGGGAATGGCCGATCTGTTCGAGCGTCTGGCGAAACTCGCGCCCGGACCGAGCAGAAAGCGAGTCTTTCTCTCCAACTCGGGCGCCGAGGCGGTGGATGGGGCGATCAAGCTCGCGCGCAACTCGACGCGGCGCGCGGGGCTGATCGCGTTCAAGGGTGCGTTCCACGGCCGCACCTACGGCGCGATGAGCCTGACCTCGAGCAAAGTGAAGCAGCACGCGGGCTTCGGACCGATGCTCGGCGAGGTCTATCACGTGCAGTACGCGAATCCCTATCGCTGCGAATGCGGACAGGCGCATGCGGACTGTCACCTGCACAGCATCGCCGCGATCGAGGAGCTGTTCGCGCGTCAGGTCGATCCGCTGGACGTGGCGGCGATCTTCGTCGAGCCGATTCAGGGCGAGGGCGGATACATCGTGCCGCCGCCGCAGTTTCTTCCTGCGCTCCGCGCGCTTTGCGACCAGCACGGGATTCTGCTCGTGTGCGACGAGATCCAGTGCGGCGTCGGTCGCACGGGGAAGATGTGGGCGACGGAGTTCGCGGGCATCGAGCCCGACATCCTGCTCAGCGCGAAGGGGCTCGCCTCGGGCATGCCGCTCGGCGCCATCATCGCGAAGGACTCGATCACGAAGTGGGAGAATGGTGCGCACGGCTCGACGTTCGGGGGCAACCCGGTAGCCTGCGCGGCGGCGATGGCGACGCTCGACATCGTCGAGAATGAGCTGCTGCCCAGGGTGCCCGCGCTCGGCGAGCGGCTGATCGGTGCAATGCGCGATCTGCAGAAGAAACATCCCTCGATCGGCGATGTGCGCGGCAAGGGGCTCATGATCGGTGTCGAGTTCGTGAAGGATCGGGCAACGCGTGAGCCGGCGCCGGAGCTCGCGCGCGCGCTCATCGACAAGGCCTTCGAGGAGGGACTCCTGCTCCTCACCTGTGGCAAGAGCACGCTGCGCCTGGCGCCGCCACTCGTGATCGACGAACAGGATATCGACATTGCGGTAGCGATCATCGATCGCGCGCTCACTTCGCTGACGTGAGCGGGCCGGCGACCAGCGCGCCGGGGGCGTCGAAAGTCGTGTCGATGCGCGATGCAATCGCGCGCTTCGTGCACGACGGAGACACTGTCGTCATCGAGGGGTTCACGCACCTGATCTGTTTTGCGGCGGGGCACGAGATCATTCGGCAGAAGCGCCGCGATCTCGTGCTCTGCCGGCTCACTCCCGATCTCATCTACGATCAGCTGATCGCGGCGGGGTGCGCGCGGAAGCTGGTGTTCTCCTGGGCGGGGAATCCGGGCGTCGGCTCGCTCCACGCGTTCCGGCGCGCGGTGGAGCAGGGCAAGCCGCCGCTCGAGATCGAGGAGTACTCGCATTTCGGAATGGTGGCGCGCTTCAGCGCCGGAGCGGCGCATCTCCCGTTTTGGCCCATGCGCGACTATCAGGGCACCGATATTCCCATCTCGAATCCGCTCATCAAGCAGGTGACGTGTCCGTTCACAGGAGAGTCGCTCGCGGCAGTGCCCGCGCTCAATCCCGATGTGACCATCGTGCACGCCCAGCGCTCGGACGCCGAGGGGAACGCGCAGATCTGGGGGCTGCTCGGAGTGCAGAAGGAGGCCGCGTTCGCATCGAAGCACGTGATCGTCGTCGTGGAAGAGCTCGTGAGCACGAGCGTCGTGCGCGCGGATCCGAACCGCACGCTCATTCCAGGCGTAATCGTGGACGCGGTGGTCGTCGAACCGTGGGGTGCGCATCCCTCGTACGCGCAGGGCCACTACGACCGCGACAACGATTTCTACCTGGCCTGGGAGAACATCTCGCGCGATCCGGCAACGCTTGCCGGCTATCTCGACAAGTACGTGAGGGGCGTGAAGGATCGCAGCGAATATCTCGCGCTGCACGAAGGGCTCACGACTCGTCTCGCCGCGCGCGACATGTTCTGCGCGGGAGTGAACTACGGCTACTGACGTGATGACGTACTCGGCGGAGGAGATGATGACCGTCGTCGCATCGCGCGAGCTGCGCGATGGCGAGATCGTGTTCGTTGGCATCGGGCTGCCGAATCTCGCCTGCAACCTCGCGCGCGCGACGCACGCGCCGGGACTCGTGCTGATCTACGAGTCGGGCGCTGTGGGTGCGTTGCCGGAGCGACTGCCGGTGTCGATCGGCGACCCGTCGCTCGTGACCGGCTCGCTCATGGTCACCGGAATGGCCGACATCTTCCAGCTCTTCCTGCAGGGCGGACGCATCGAAGTCGGATTTTTGGGCGGCGCGCAGATCGACAAGTATGGCAACATCAACACGACTGTCGTGGGCGACTACGCCAAGCCGAAGGTGCGGCTGCCGGGCAGCGGCGGTGCGGCGGAGATCGCAACGCACGCGCGCCGCACAATGATCATTTCTCGCCTCAGTACGCGTGCGTTCCCGGAGGCGGTGGATTACATCACGACTGCGGGCAATCGCGCGAAAGGGAAGTCGCGCAAGGCATGGGGAATGCCTGGTGCCGGGCCGGTGAAGGTCATCACCGACCGCGGCGTGCTGTGCGCATCGGACGTGGACGGCGAGATGGAGCTCGCGGCGCTGTACCCTGGCGTGTCGGCGGCGGACGTGACATCGCGAGTGGGGTGGAAGCTGCGCGTGCGCGATTCGCTGGACGCGGTCGCGCCGCCTACCCTAGAAGAGCTGCATTTGTTGCGCGAGGTGCTCGACCCGGGGAAACTCTACCTCAAGGGAGGCTGAGTGGCGGCGAGCGCGCTCCAGACGTATTGGCGAGCGAGCCGCGCGCCACGATACAGCTACACGTTCGCGCTTCCGTTGCTCGCGCTCTACGAGCTCCTCGCTGCGATTCTTCCGCTCGGGGAGACGCACGGGGTGCGCAACGGCGCCGACGTCATTCTCAAGTCGGTGTTCTACGCGGCGTTCGGGCGCTGGGGCCCACTCGCGTTCGGCGTGCTGCTCGTTGCGCTGTTTCTCTGGGGCGCGTGGCGGGACAAGCGCGCGAACGACGAGCCGTTGCGCGCGGTGTACTTCACGTGGATGCTCGGGGAGTCGGTTGCACTCGCCCTGGTGTTCGGCGTGGTCGTGGGACTGCTCACGGCGCGGCTGCTCGGCACGCTGCACATGCTCGCGCTCGCGCCGATGCAGCAGCTCGACACACCCACGAAGTTGATGGTCTCACTCGGCGCCGGGCTCTACGAGGAGCTGCTCTTTCGCGTGATTCTCGTGAGCGGCCTCGCAACACTGGGTCGCGTGGTGTTCAACATGACGCCACGCGTGGCCGGCACGTTCGCGGTGGTGCTCGGCGCGGCGATCTTCTCGGCGTTCCATTACGTGGGTGCGTACGGCGACGTGTTCACCGTGCAGTCGTTCACCTTCCGGATGATCGCTGGACTGTTCTTCAGCGCGCTCTATCTGCTGCGGGGATTCGGCATCGTGGCGTGGACGCACGCACTGTATGATGTCTTTCTGATATTCGGGTGACGATTTCCAGGGAGATCTTCGTGCGCCGCATCCTGCTCGCGCTTCTGGCACTCGGTTCGGCCACATCCCTTCGCGCCCAGCGCAAAGCGGTGCTCGAGCAGATCAACGTGCCACACCCCTACTACTTCCGGGAGATGTACCTGCCGCAGCTCACCACGGGTCCGAGCGGCGCCGCGTGGATGCCCGACGCCTCCGCGCTCGTGTACTCGATGCGCGGCTCCCTGTGGAAGCAGACGCTGGGCACCACCGTAGCCGCGCAGCTCACTGCCGGCGGTGGCTACGATTATCAGCCCGACGTCTCACCCGACGGCAGGTGGGTGGCCTTCGACCGATATGACGGCAACTCGGTGGAGCTCGAGCTGCTCGAGCTATCGTCCGGGAAAGTCACGGCGCTCACGAGCAATCACGCCGTCAATCTCGAGCCGCGCTGGTCGCCGGACGGCTCGCGGCTCGCATTCGTGAGCACGGCCTTCGAAGGCCGCTGGCACGTGTACACGATCGATGTGCGCGATGGTCGCGGCGCGGCGCCCACGCGCCTCACCACGGATCGCGACAGCAAGCTCCCGCGCTACTACTACAGTGTGTACGACCACTATCTCTCGCCCACGTGGTCGCCGGACGGAAAGGAGCTGATCCTCATCTCGAATCGCGGGCAGATCTGGGGAACCGGGGGCTTCTGGCGCATGCGCGCGGAGCCGACCGACTCGATGCGGCTGATTCACTTCGAGGAAACGACGTGGAAGGCGCGGCCCGACTGGTCGCCGGATGGCAAGCGCGTGGTCTACAGCTCGTACGTCGGCACGCAGTACAACCAGCTCTGGCTCATGACGAGCGATGGAGGCGTGCCGTTCGAGCTCACGTACGGCGCCTTCGATGCGACGAGCCCGCGCTGGTCGCGCGACGCGCGACACATCGCGTACATCTCGAACGAGGGCGGGAATACCTCGCTTTGGGTGCTCGACATGCCGGGCGCCGCGAAGCATCGCATCGAGCCGCGCACGTTGAAGTTCATCGAGCCCGTGGGCGCGCTCACGATCGATGTCGTGGATGAGGGCGGACGGCCGCTCGACGCGCGCATCTCGGTCACAGGAGCCGACGGGCGGAGCTGGGCGCCGCAAACTGCGCTGATGCACGCCGACGACTCGTTCGATCGAAGCGAGCGGCATTACGAGGTCGGCTACTATCACAGCGCCGGCACGTCGACGGTGATGGTGCCGGCCGGACCGACGACCGTCGAGGTGACGCGCGGGCTCGAGTATGCACTGGCTGATCAGACTGTGCAGGTGGCGGCGAACGGAGCCAAGACTCTTCGCGTCACCATGCGGCGTCTCGTGAATCTTCCCGCGAGCGGCTGGTATAGCGGCGACCTGCACGTGCACATGAACTACGGCGGAAGTTATCGCACGGTGCCGGCGCAGCTCGCGTTCATGGCGCGTGCGGAGGATCTGCACGTGATCGAA
>DASXQD010000101.1:0-8003 GCA_036493195.1 Gemmatimonadaceae bacterium
GGGAGGTGCCAAGTGAACCGATCGATGAATCGGAGCGCGGTCGCGCTCGTTGCGATGTGCGCACTCGCGGGATCACTGCGCGCGCAAACCGTCGCGATCACCGGTGGAAAGGTGTACCCGGTGAGCGGGCCGCCGATCGAAGGCGGAACGGTGCTGATTCGCGATGGCAAGATCGTCGCGGTCGGCAAGGACGTCGCGATCCCGGGCAATGCGCAGCGCGTGGATGCCACCGGCAAGTGGGTGACGCCCGGATTGGTGAACTCGAACACGAGCCTCGGCTTCGGGGACGTGGGATTTTCGGGCGGGCCGCGTGAGCTGAGCGCGAAAGGGCATGACGGCATCGCGGCCGGATTCCAGGTGTGGCTCGGCTTCAACACGCAGTCCACGATGATCGCGCCCGCTCGCGAGGGTGGCGTGACTAGTGTCGTTGCGTCTCCGTCGGGCGGGCTCGTGGCTGGGCAGGCGGCGATCGTCGATCTGAGCGGAGCACTCGCGCTCAACGACGTGCTCGTGAAGGCGCCTGCAACGATGGTCGCGCAGATCGAGGATGACGAGAGCGCGAAAGTGGGTGCTGCCGGCGAGGCGATCGGACGGCTGCGCGATCTGATCGAGGACACGAAGGCGTACATGCGCCGCAAGGCGGATTTCGAGCGCGCGCAAACACGTCCGTTCGTCGCGACGCGCCGCGATCTCGAGGCGATGATCCCCGTAGTCGAGGGACGCGAGCCGCTGACGATCGTCGCCGATCAGGCGGCAGAGATTCGCGAGGTGCTGAACATCGCGAAGGACTACGGGATCAAAGTCGTGATCCTTGGCGGCGCCGAGGCCTGGACGATGGCGGACAAGATCGCCGCGGCAAAGGTGCCCGTGCTCACGGGCGCTATGAACAACATTCCGGGAAGCTTCTCCACGTTGGGATCTCGACAGGAAAACGCGGGAATGCTTCGCAAAGCGGGCGTGCAGGTGGGGCTCATAGGCAACGCAGGCGGCGGCGACGAGGAATTGTTCAACGTTCGCAATCTGCGCTACGAAGCCGGCAATGCCGTCGCCTACGGCATGTCGTGGGACGACGCCCTGCGCGCCGTGACTCTGGCGCCGGCCGAGATTTATGGCGTGGCGGACAAGGTGGGATCGCTCAAAGCGGGAACGGAAGGCAATGTCGTGATCTGGAGCGGCGACCCGTTCGAGTTCTCGACTCGCGCCGAGCAGGTGTTCGTGCGTGGGAAGAAGATCGACACGCCGTCGCGCCAGGATTTGCTGACGAAGCGCTACCAGAAGCTGCCGCCGAGCTACGATTCACAGCAGTGATCTTCCGAGCTCCACCAAGAAAGAACGGCCGGCGCGGATGGTGCGCCGGCCGTTCTTGCGTATCTATTCCGCGCCCAGTCGTTTCTCCAGCTTTTTCACCTCGAGCTGAGCACCGATTGCGCGTGCGGTCGCGAGTGCACTGCTCCACCACTCGCGTGCGGCGCTGTCGTGATCCGCTTTCTTCTCGAGATCACCGAGCAGCCGCTCGCATTCCACTCGCCGCCAGCCGTTGCCCGTGCTCGTGAAGTGCGCGAGCGCGACGCTCGCCATCGCGTCTGCGCGCACCAGCTCCCCAACCCCACCCAGCGCTTCGGCCACGTTCATCGTTGCGACGGCAAGGAGGTCGGGATCGGCAGAGTCTCTGGCGCTCGATACCGCTTCCTGCAGGAGATCGACTGCGAGCACGTAATTGCCGTGGTCGAGTGCCGCGCGCCCGAAGTTGTTTTGCGCGAGTGCAACGCCGCGCTCGTAGCCAGCGGACTGAAATCGCCGCACCGATTCCATGAAATGCCGGCGCGCGAGCTCCCAGTCGCCGCGCTCTGCTGCGATCGCGCCGAGGTTCTGAATCGCGAGCCCCGTGATGCGCGCATCGTCAGTGAGCGACGCGGCTCGCTCGAGCTCCGGAAGCGCTTCCTCGTACGCGCCTCTCGACGCGTGCACCCAGGCCACGGCAATGACGGCCTCGGCCTGCTGATCGTTCAGCGACGCTGACTGGGCCAGGGACGCGGCGCGACGCGCGAGATCGAGACTCAGCGTCCACTCCGAGCGAGCATGGTGCAGATAGGCCTGGCGGCGGAGCACCTCGCTCGCGAGCCAGGCGTCGGCACCCGCGAGCGCCTCCGCTGCGCGATAGTGCACGAGCGCGTCGTCGATCTCGCCTTGCCGCTCGTGCATGATGGCGGCATCCAGCTCGTCGTACGGATCCACTCGCGACCGCGCGTCCTCTCGAGAGTTACGTCACGATGTGACGAGTTCACCGGATGCGCAACGCGCTTCGGAGACGCGAGCGTGCTCACGCCAACTGCGGAGCACGAATCCTACCAATCGAACGAATCGAATCAGTACAATCCTGGCAGGGTCGCAGGGCAAAATCATATTAAGGAAAAGCAACTGATTCTTGACTGGAAACGGCAGGGTCGAGCACTCCAGCATCGCATTCAACCGACGTGCTTCACCTGCTTCGGTTGCCAACTGATGAAATAACACTTGCGCCCGCGCGCAGCCCCATCGCTGCGCACCGGTTGGATTCGTCCCATTCGTTGAATTCGTGTCCAGCAGTTCAGTTGCACCGCACCGCACCGAAGCCAAAAAAGGCCTCGCGCCGAGTATCGGTGCGAGGCCTTCATCGAGCGTTCGAGAGCTATCGGTTACGCCGCGGGTGCGTTCTCAGCCGCGGGATAGACGCTCACCTTGTAGCGCGACTTGCTCTTGTGCTCGAACTTCACGACGCCCGCGATGAGCGAGTAGATCGTGTAGTCGGAGCCGAGGCCGACGTTGCGCCCGGGGTGATATTGCGTTCCGCACTGGCGGATGATGATGCTACCGGCGGTCACCTGCTCGCCACCGAACTTCTTGACGCCGCGGTACTGCGGATTGCTGTCGCGGCCGTTGCGGGTCGAGCCAACCCCTTTCTTGTGAGCCATTGGAAAAAGACCTCAGCCGAGCGTGATGTCGTTGATCTTCACTTCCGTGAAGCCCTGACGATGGCCCTGCTTCTTCGCATAGTTCTTCCGGCGCTTCATCTTGAAGACGACGATTTTCTCAGCCTTGCCGTGCCGCACGACCTCGCCCGTCACCTTGGCACCGGAGAGCAGCGGGACACCGGCGTGTACGTTCGTTCCGTCGGATCCGAGGAGCACCTCCTCGAACGTCACCGTCGAGCCCACCTCGGCATCGAGCGATGGAATTCGAAGCGTCTTCCCCGGCTCGGCGCGGAACTGAAAGCCGGCGGTGCGAATGATGGCGTAGGACATGGCGGCGATACGTAATGGTCAGGGTAACTGGTACAGACTGAACAACTTAAGGGGAGCGGAGCCGACTGTCAACCGACGGTGGGGCGTGCGCTTACGCCTGCAGAGGCGGAACCGGTGGCATGCGAGCTTGCCCCCGGCTGCAGATGCGGCGCTCCCAGGCTTCGCCGGAGCGCCGTGAGCATTCGGCCCACTTCATCTCCCAGCTGCATGCCGGTCTGGATCTGGTCACCCGAGAGCAGACAGACACGCGTGGCCGCGAGCAACAACGTCTCCACCTCGCGCAGCGACGCGGTGGCCCCGGTGAGCGATTCCAGGAACTCGGAACGTTCCCGCGCGTGCCCGCCTGCGATGTGTGCCGCCACCGCGATCGCCGCGCGCTCCAGATGCGCACCGAGTGCGTAGGTCTCGCTCGGCGGGAGCAGTCGCGCGACGCGATAGCACTCCGTGAGCAGATCCATCGCCCGCTGCCAGACGATGAGATCGCGATAGCTCTGTATCGGCATCTGAATTCCGGCGAGGGTGGCAGCGCGAGCTCTGACGAAACCAGAGTAGCGAGACCGGCCCGCATCCGTGCATCAGGCCATCGCGTATTGCTGCGTTACGTCCCGCTCGGCGCCCTTCACCACCAGCTTGAACTCGTCCGGCTTGAGAAGCGGATCGTCGCGAACGTCGAGCGAGAATCCCACCGATTTTTCGAGCTTGTGAATGAGGTCGTGCTCGTGCTCGAGCACGTAGAGCGCGACCTCGGGATGCACCTTCACGATCAGGCTGTCCTTCTTGCCGTCGGACGCCATGCGTCGCACCGAGCGCTCGAAACGCCGCATCGTGCTCTCCGGCGTGAACACGCGTCCCGTGCCCGCACACACCGTGCAGAACTCGGTCATGTTCTGATAGTGGCTCGCCCGCACGCGCTGGCGCGTCATCTCGATCAGCCCGAGCTCGCTCACGGCAAACGCCTTCGTGCGCGCGCGATCGCGCGCGAGATGCGTGCGCAGCTCCTGCAGCACCTTGTCGCGATTCGCCTTCGTCTCCATGTCGATGAAGTCGCAGACGATGATGCCCCCGATGTCGCGCAGGCGCAGCTGGCGCGCGAGCTCGCGTGCCGCCTCGGTGTTCGTCTTGAAGATCGTCTTCTCGGGATCCTTCTTCCCCGTGTAGCGTCCGGAGTTCACGTCCACCGAGACGAGCGCCTCCGTCTGCTCGATGATCAGATATCCGCCACTCGGCAGATCGCAGCGGCGCTTGAACAGATCGCGGATCTCGGGCTCGATGCCTGCCTTGTCGAAGATCGGCACCGTGTCCTCGTAGAGCTTCACGCGCTCCGTGAGCTCCGGCGCGATCCCCTTCAGATATTCGGCGATCTCGTTGTAGACCTGCTTCGAGTCGACCTGAAGAAGATCGATCTTCGTGCTGAACAGATCGCGGATGAGCCCGCGCGTGAGGCTCGTTTCGCGGTGCACGAGCGCCGGCGCATGCTGGAAGTGTGACTTCCGCTTGATCTTCTTCCACTGCTGGATGAGCGTGGAGATCTCGCGCTTGAACGTCTCCTGTGTGACGTCCTCGCCAACCGTGCGCACGATCACGCCGCCCGAGTCCGCCGGGAGCACCGCCTGCACCTGCTCGCGAAGCCGCTGCCGTTCGGCGCGCTCGCCGATCTTCCGGCTCACACCCACGCGTGAGGCGAACGGCATGTAGACCACGAAGCGCCCTGCGAGGGAGACCTGCGCCGTGACGCGAGGTCCCTTCGTCGAGATGGGCTCCTTGGAGACCTGAACGATGATGTCCTGACCGCGCTTCAGTACGTCCTGAATGGGCGGCGCTTTCGCACGACGGCCACGGGGCGAGGCGTCCGGCTCCTCGTCGTCGTCGGATTCTTCGTCTTCATCGTCTTCGTCGTCGCCCTCATCGAACACGAGATCCGACGCATGCAGGAATGCGCTCTTCTCTGTTCCGATTTGAACAAATGCGGCCTGAATTCCAGGCAGTACGGCTTCGACCTTCCCCAGATAAATGTCCCCGACCATGCGTCTGTTGTCGGGGCGGTCGATCATCAGTTCGACGAGCTGGTCATCCTCCAGAATTGCTACGCGCGTCTCTCGTTGAGCCGCGTTGATCAGGATCTCTCGCTTCATGCACTTGGACGGCATGCACACCGGGCGGCGACTCCGCTGCGGCCATGCTGACGTTTAAAGAAATGTGATCGGACAGCACCCGAGGCAGTGACGCCGTGTCGGCCGGCGATGGGGCTCCTCCCAGGGAGACTCCCGCGCCCAGCGCGATCATCCACACTGCTCCGGCCGCGAACGACGCGAATCGGCCGTGACGCGCCACGAGGGCGAGCACCGCTGATGCGACGTTGCGAAGAAATCCGACGAGTGGACGATCTGACATTGGTGTCGTGTTTCGGTGAGCGTGATCCGGCGAGCACTACCGCTCCACCGGTCATCACTGCGGACGCCGTGAGCCGCGAGTCGCACGGCGGGCACAGGCGCAGAAGCATCGTTGTGGTCTAAAGTTACCCTGCTTGCCACCAGTCCTCCAGTGGCGTGCGCGCGATCAGTCGGCGACGCTCGCCAGTAGATGACGAGCGATGACGATCCGTTGTATCTCCGAGGTCCCTTCCCCGATCTCACAGATCTTGGCGTCCCGCATCATGCGCTCGACCGGGTATTCGGTGGTGTAGCCGCGCGCACCGTGGATCTGAACGGCGGCCGTGGTCGCGCGCATGGCGAGCTCGGAGCAGAAGAGCTTCGCCATCGCGGCCTCCTTCGCGAATGGCTGCTTGTGCTGCGACAGCCACGCCGCGTGATATACGAGGTGCGCGCCCGCCGCGATCTCCGTCGCCATGTCGGAGAGCTGGAACTGCACGCCCTGAAATCCGCTGATCGCCTGTCCGAACTGGTGGCGCGAGCATGCGAACGCGCGTGCCTGCTCGAACGCACCCTCGGCGATGCCGAGCGAGAGCGCGGCGATGCCGATGCGTCCGGAGTCGAGCGTGCGCATGAAGTTGGTGAACCCGGCTCCTTCACCGCCGAGCAGATTCTCCGCCGGTACCTCCACATCCTCGAAGAGGAGCTCGCGCGTGTCGGAGGCGCGCCAGCCGAGCTTGTCCTCCTTCTTGCCGGCACGAAAGCCCTTCATCGGCACCAGCGACGGATCGTGACCGATGCCATATCGCGCGGCGGCGGCGAGATCGGTGTTCTCCTTGGTGAGGATGAACGAGCTGATCCCCTTGCTGCCCGCAGACGAGTTGGTGACCGCCGTGACGACGAAAACCTCGCCGATGCCCGCGTGCGTGATGAAGCGCTTCGAACCGTTGAGGACGTACACGTTGCCCCGCCTCACGGCCGTGGTGCGCGTCCCGCTCGCGTCGCTTCCAGCACTCTCCTCGGTGAGACCGAAGCCTCCCAGCACCCGACCACTCGCCAGTGACGGTACGAATCGCTCGCGCTGTTCGTCCGTGCCGAAGTTCATGATCGGCGACGTGCCGAGCGTGGTGTGCGCCGAGATCGTGATGGAGTGCGACGCGTCGACCTTCGCCATCTCGTGGATCGCGATGATGAACGACATCAGATCGCCACCGGCACCCCCGAGCCGCGTCGGCCATGGAATGCCGAGCAGGCCGAGGTCGGCCATCTGCTTCACCGTGGCCCACGGGAAGGTGGCGTCGGCGTCGTGCTTGCGGGCAACGGGAGCGACGACCTCGCGCGCGAACTCACGGACCTTCGCGCGCATCTCCTCGTGCTCTTTCGCGAAGTAGGGAAGATTGCAGGGTGTCATGCTGCCTCAGTGTCGTCGGATTCGCGAATCACGGCTAGAATTTTTTCACCATAGCGCTCGAGCTTCGTCGGCCCGACGCCGCGCACATCGCCGAGCGCGTCGAGCGATACCGGCCGCCGCACCGCCATCTCGACCAGCGTGCGGTCGGGGAAGATCACGTATGCCGGTACCTTGGCTGCACGCGCAAGTGTCGTGCGCAGCTCGCGAAGTGCGGCGACGAGCGCCGGTTGCGCGTCCGCGGCATCCACATCGCTCGAATACTCCGCGACTGCCGGCCGACGGCCCGAGCGCGAGGGAGCGGCCGAGGCGCCGCCCGCGACGCCGCGGCGCTTGCGGGGCGCATCGCGCCTGGCTGCCGGCGCCGACGAGTCGTGCGTGCCGAGGCAGATGTCGCATCCCGCGCACGAGCTCCTCGCGGCAGGATCTCCGAAATAGCGGAGAAGGAAGCCGCGACGGCAACCTGTGGTGTAGGCGTACTTCTGCATCGCCTCGAGCTTGCCCATGTCACCAGCGCGCCTGCGGTCGAGCTGCTCCCAGTTGATCCGGAGCGCGGAAAAAGGGCGACGCGCATCCGGAACGCGAAGACCGCCGCCGCTGCGCTCCCACACGATGAACTGGCGATCCTGGAGTGAATCGAGGAGCACCGGGATGCCGTAGGCGCCGCCCAGCCCGGGGGCGAAGCCGTTGGGATCGATCGTGATGCCCTCATAGCAGCTCGCGCCGCCGACACGCCAGATCGCACGAAGCAGATCGCGTTCCGCCTCGAACCCTTCGCCGAGCTCCGACTTGATCCGGAGTGGTGTGGCAAGGAGCCGAACGAAGAGTTGCGTTGCGCTCGCGAGCTCGATCATCACGGAGCCCGAGTGCGTGAGGATGCGAAGTGCCGATTCCACTTCCCGCTCCTTGAGCTGTCCCCGTGCAGCCGAGGAGATGTCCGCCGCG
>DASXQD010000102.1:0-17521 GCA_036493195.1 Gemmatimonadaceae bacterium
TGTCGAGCCCCCAGACGTAGCCCTTCGATGGATCGGGCTTCTTCGGGCACGCGGTGTCTGCCGCGCGCGTGGACGAGTAGAAGACCTTCGTGTTGTACGCGAAGAAGTAGCCACACGTCGTCTTGCCGGTGCCGTCGGAGATGCGCTGCTGCTCCGAGCCGTCGGCGTTCATGACGTACTCCTGGTCGCAGCTCCGGCCGTCGCGCGTGCTCTGAAAGATCAGGCGCTTGCCGTCCGTGCTGAAATACGCCTCGGCGTTCTCGCCGCCGTGCGTGAGCTGCCGGATGTTCGCGAGGTGCGCCTCCGCCGCGCGCGATGCTGCGACGGGAGTGGGAGCGGCGGTCGGTTGGTGTGCGGCTCCGCCGTGACAGGCAACCGCGGCCACGAGCGTGGCCGCGGTCATTACCGGACGCGCGTATCGCATGCCGGAAAGTTAATGTCCCGGTGTTGCGTCCGCCCGAGCGATGGAGAAAAGGTCCTTCTGCGTCTGTCCCTTTCGGAGCACCTGGAGCGCCTTCTCGAGTTGCGGATCGTCCGGAATCGTGCGACGGAACGCCGTCGAATCCCCGAACGCGAGCCGCGCGACCTGTTGCGACAGCCAGCGGTTCACGAGCGGCGTCGCCGCATCGTACTGCTTGCGGTCCGTGAGGATCTTCGCCGCCGCGAGCCGCTTGTAGAACTCATCGCGCCACTCGGGCTTCACGGTGAAGTCCTTGTTGACGTGATCCTTCAGCTCGAACGAATAGCTGTACAGCACGCCCCGAAGCGCCGGGAACTTGGGCGCGATCGCCTTCGCGAACTCCTGCTCGGCCGTGGTGACCGTGTCTTCCGGAACGATTATGTCCGGGGTCACGCCGCCACCGCCATAGATGGTGCGGCCGGCGTCGCTCTTGTATGCGGGACGATGCTTCTTCACCGAATCCTGTTCGAGCGAATCGGGCAGCGCTCCCTCTGGGACTCCGGCCGCCACATCCGCACCCGCCGCGGAATCGGGATCGATGTGCTTGCGGTTCTTCTGAATCGAGCGGCCGCTCGGCGTATACCACTTGCCCGTGGTGAGCTTCATGGCCCAGCCGTCATCGAGCGGGAATACGGTCTGCACGAGTCCCTTGCCGAACGACGTCGTGCCGACGACGAGCGCGCGGTCGTGATCCTGCAGCGCGCCGGTGACGATCTCACTCGCGGACGCCGAGTATCCGTCGACGAGAACGACGAGCGGCACGTTGCCGATGTGCTCTCCGCCGTGCGTGGTGAAGACCTGCGGGGGTCCCTGGCGCGTGCGCACGCTCGCGATCGTCTGGCCGGAGCCGAGGAACAGATCGGCGATGTCGAGTCCCTGATCGAGGATCCCGCCCGGATCGTTGCGGAGATCGAGAACGATTCCCTTCGCGCCCTCGCGCAGCAGTCGATTGACGTTGCCACGCAGCTCGGATGCGGAGTTCTCGCTGAACTGCTGCAGCGGCACGTAGGCGATCTTGTTGTCGAGCATGAGCGCGTACGGCACCGCCGGAACATGGATCTCCGCGCGCGTGAACGCGTGCTCGATCGGCGTTGCGATTCCGGGACGAGCGAACTTGACCTTCACCTTCGTACCGATCGTTCCGACGAGCACATCGGAGACCTGTTGAGAGCTCCAGCCGCGTGTGGAGGCGGTGTCGATGCCGATTATGTGATCACCTTCGGCCACGCCCGCCTGCTCCGCCGGCGTGTGATCGAACACGCGCACGACGACTATGGCGCCTTCCTGCTGCTCGATCTGCATGCCGATGCCGCCGTACTTGCCGGTGGCCATGGTCGAGAAGCGCTTGAGCTGTGCGGGAGTGTAGAGCTCGGAATACGGGTCGTCGAGCTGCTGCACGAGACCACGCGCCGCTTTCTCGAAGAGCTGATTCTGCTGAAGCGTGTCGACGAAGCGCTCGCCGACGAGCGAGAGCACCTGGTCGAACACGTGCGCGCCATCGCGGGTGGACTGCCGCTCGATGGCAGCGCCCCCGATCACGATCGGCAGCGCTATGACGCCAAGTAGCGCCGCGGTACGAAGTCGGGACATAAATACCTGGAAGGAGGAGAATCGATCTCCTCTGGAATACGGTCGCGCGAGGAGATAGTTCCCGTCTCGCTCGCGCGCGTGGGGCTACTCCCCGCCGCCTTCGTTCCCTGCATGCGTTGCGCCGCCGCCGCTCACGAGGATCTGCTTCCACGTGAGCTCGGGTCCCTTGCGGAAGCCTTTCTGCGTGAGCTTCACGCCCTCGGGTGAGATCGCAACCATGTACGCCGCGCCATCGATGTCGATCTCACGCTTCAGTGTCTTCTCGAGCTTAGTCGCCATGACGAGCACTCCGAGGGTAGGGGTACAACGACGGGGCACGCAAAAATACTGCTCGTACTACATCACTATATCTGAGCTCGGTCCGCAAGCGTGTACTCAACATACCACTCACGCGCCTGTTGCTGAACGGTCACGTCGCGCAAGAGACCGGCTGCTATCAGCATCTCGTGCGCTGGTTGCAGAACGCGCTGCAGATGCGACGGGTAACGCTGCGCCAGGGGAAGCTGTTCGGCTAGGTGAGCGAGCGTAACGCGCCAGCAGCCAACGTGTTCCTCATGCGCGACCTCGAAGAGCCGGTACAGCCTCCGCGCCACTGGCGATGACAGCGCCATGTACTGCGCGGCCGAGAGGAGTACCGTGTGCCCGGCGGCGATATTGGCGCGGGCGAGCGGAGACATCGTGACGTACGCCTCGCCGGGCTCCGACGCGGGGAATGCCGAGAAGAGTCCGAGCTGATCACGGTCGGCGAGTCGGCGCCGCTCGATGACGACGCCCGTGAGAAGGCTGAATCGCGCGTTGACGACGGCGCGTGAGACGCCGTCGAAATACGCCTGCTGGGACTCGAGTGTCGTGTGCTGCAGTCTGGCGAGTGCGGAACGGAGCTGTTCGTAGGTGCGGCCGTCCACACGACGGCCAATCGAGCGCAGAAACGCATGAAGCGTAAAGGCGACAGTACCGTCAGCAGGGGAGCCTGCCTCCTCGTACCGGCGCCACAGCTCGACGTAAACGTCCTGGTCGAAGGTGCCGGGAAGGCGATCGCCGGGGTTCGGGAGGACGCGCCATCGACCGCCCGGGGGCGGCAGATACGTAATCGCCGAGTCATCCGCTGAATCACTGAGCCGGAACATCGGCAGGGTTTCGAGCGACCGGTCGAGCGCGATCGTCCGCGCAGCCGTTCGGCGTCGCGAGGCGAGAACCATGTGCCGGAAAGGTGGAGCACTGCTGCGAGGGGAGCAAGGCGAGCCCGTTTCTAGCGGCTTCAGCCTTGCATGAGCACCCCTCATGACAAAGAAGAGCAATCACTCGTCGAAGGCAAAGCAGGCGAGCGATCAGAAGTACAGTGTGGCCGAGAAGATCGGACTGACGGCGGGCGGCCTTCTTCTGATCCTGTTCACCGTCATCGGGATGGAGTTCACGCTCCACGGCTCGCACATCTCGCATCTGCAGGGAGTGGGCAGCGCGGCGCCGCAAGTGGGCGATCCGCTGTTCACACGCACGATGGAAGTGTTCAGCGGCACGCACCTCACCGATGGCAATCACGTCACGGTGCTGCTCAATGGCGAGCAGACGTATCCGGCCATTTGGAAAGAGCTGCGCGGCGCGAAGCAGACGATCACGATCCAGATGTACTACTTCGAGCCGGGGAAGATCGCCGATACACTCTCCACCATCCTCCAGGAGCGCGCGCGCTCCGGCGTGGCCGTACACCTGCTCACGGATGCGTTCGGAGCACAGCACATCACCAAGGGATATCTCGACACGCTGCGCGCCGCGGGCGTGCACACCGCCGTGTTTCGGCCGGTGCACTGGTACGAGATGCAGAAGCTGCAGAACCGCTCACACGACCGCGTGGTGGTGGTCGACGGGCGCGTGGGATTCACCGGCGGCTTCGGCATCGCTGACAAGTGGCTGGGCAACGGTCACTCGAAGGATCAGTGGCGTGATACCGATGTGCGCTTCACCGGACCGGCAGTCACCCAGCTGCAGGCGACGTTCGCGGATGGATGGGTCGAGGCGACCGGCGTCCTCTTGACGGGCGAGAAATACTTCCCGAAAGAGCCGCTGAAGGAGGAGCCCGCCGAGATGGCCGGGCTGCTCGATGCACAGCCCACGATCGGGAGCACACCGGCCGAACGGTTTCTCGCGTTGAGCATCGCGGGTGCGCGCCAGCGGCTGTTCATCACAAATTCGTACTTCGTGCCGAATCACGATTTCAAGCAGCTGCTCATCCAGGCTTCGAAGCGTGGCGTGGACGTGCGCATCCTGACCGTCGGCCCCGAATCGGATGTCAAGATCACGCGATATGCGGGACGGAAGCAGTACGATGATCTGTTGAAGGGGGGCGTGCGCATCTTCGAGTTCGCACCCACGATGATGCATGCGAAGACGCTCGTGGCGGATGGGACGTGGGCGAGCGTCGGCACGATGAACTTCGACAACCGCTCGATGGTCTTCAACAACGAGTGCAATCTCAACGTGCTCGATGCGGCGACGGGCGCAATGCTGGACTCGGTGTTTCTGAACGATCTCAAATACTCGAAGGAGATCACCCGCGCCGAGTTCGAGAAGCGCGGAATCTTCCAGCGCATTCTCGAGGTGGGTGCTTCGGCCATGGCGCGGCTGCTGTAGCGTCTCGCGCGGCGTAACTTTCACGCATGCCACGCCGCGCCGCCGCGGGTCCGCTCGCCTCGTTTCATCCGATCGTTCGCGCGTGGTTCGCCGAGCGGTTCGGAGCGCCGAGCGAGCCGCAACGGCTGGGATGGCCGGCGATCGCGAGTGGCGAGCACACGCTCATCCTGGCGCCCACCGGCACCGGAAAGACACTCGCGGCGTTCATGTGGGAGCTGAATCAGCTGATCGTGCGCGGCCTGGAGTCGCCGCTGCCGAACGCGGTCCAGATCCTCTACATCTCCCCGCTCAAGGCGCTGGGCAACGACGTGCAGCGAAATCTCGAGCAGCCGCTGGCCGAGTTGCGCGCGCGCTTCGAGGCGGAAGGGCAGGAATTTCCCGAGATCAGGATCGGAGTCCGCACCGGCGATACACCGGCGTCTGCACGCGCGCGAATGCTGCGGAAGGCGCCGCACATTCTGATCACGACACCGGAGTCGCTGAACATCCTGCTGACGAGCATCCGCGGGCGCGGAATGTTCAGCGCCGCGCGCGCGGTGATCGTCGACGAGATTCACGCGGTAGCCGGAACGAAGCGCGGGGCGCATCTCGCGCTCACGCTCGAGCGTCTCGAGATGCTCGTCGAGTCGCCCGTGCAGCGCATAGGCCTTTCGGCAACGCAGCGACCGCTCGAGGAAGTCGCGCATTTCCTGGGCGGCATGCGCGTGTCGCGGGACAACGACGCGGCGCCGGAGTTTCGTCCGGTGACGATCGTCGACTGCGGGCTCGTGAAGGCCATGGAGCTGAGCGTGATATCGCCGGTGCCGGACCTGGGCGAGGTGAGCGGAAGCGTGTGGCCCGCAGTGGCGGAGCTCGTGCTTCAGTACATTCGCCAATCGCGAACGACGCTCGTGTTCGTGAACAATCGTGCGCAGGCGGAGCGGATCGCGGCGCGCGTGAATGCGCTGGCCGACGAGCAGCTGGCGCGTCCGTATCATGGCTCCCTCGCGCGCGAGCGACGGCTCGAGCTGGAGCGCGCGCTCAAGGCGGGCGAGCTGCCGGCGTTGGTGTCCACGAGCTCGCTCGAGCTGGGGATCGACATCGGCTCGGTGGATCTCGTGATCCAGCTTCAGAGCCCCAAGCGCGTGAGCGCGGGCTTGCAGCGCGTGGGTCGCGCGGGGCACAATCTGGGCGCCGTGAGCCGCGGCGTGCTGGTACCGACGTTCCGCGACGATCTGGTGGAGAGCGCCGCCATCGTGGAAGCGATGCGCGCAGGTGACGTCGAGCCCACGCGCGCCATTCAGAATCCGCTGGACGTGCTCGCCCAGAGCATCGTCGCGATGGTGAGTGTGGACGACTGGACGGCGGGCGAGGCGTTCGCGCTCGTGCGGCGTGCGTATTCCTATCACAGACTCACGCGCTCGGCGTTCGACGAGGTGCTGTCGATGCTGTCCGGGAAGTACTCGTCGGAGCTCGCCGCGGAGCTCGAGCCGCGCATGACGTGGGATCGTGTGAACGACCGGCTCGCGGGCACGCGCGCGTCGCGCATGATGGCGGTGATCTCCGGCGGAACGATTCCCGATCGCGGCCTCTACTCGGTGAATCTCGCCGATCGTACGCGATTGGGTGAGCTCGATGAGGAGTTCGTGCACGAGTCGCGGGTGGGCGATGTCTTTCAGCTCGGATCAGCGACATGGCGCATCCGGGCGATCGAGCACGATCGCGTGATCGTGACGCCCGCGCCGGGGGCGCCGGCGCGGATGCCGTTCTGGCACGGCGAGTTCTCGACGCGCTCGGTGCCGCTGAGCAAGCGCGTGGGTGCGCTCCGGCGCGAGCTGGCGATAGTGGACATCGATGATGAATCGGTGAATGCGGGACTCGAGGAGCGCTATGGTGTGGACGCGGCGTGCGCGCTGTCGCTGCGGTCGTACATCGCGGAGCAGCGCGCGAGCACCGGCGTGGTGCCGGACGACCAGACGCTCGTGATCGAGCAGTTCCGCGACGAGATGGGCGCACTCAGGATCATCCTGCACTCGGTGTTCGGCGGGCGCGTGAATGCACCTTGGGGCATGGCGCTCGCGCAGCGCGTGCGCGAGGCGCTGCCCGGAATGGAAGTGCAGGTGCAGACGACGGACGACGGTATCATGCTCCGGCTGCCGAATCTGGGGAGCGCCGCGCCGCTGTCGGCGCTCATGCATCTCTCGGCCGAGGAAGCGGAAACGCGGGTAATGGTCGAGGTGGGAAGCACGTCGCTGTTCGGCGCGCGGTTCCGGATGAATGCGGCGCGTGCGCTCCTGCTGCCGCGCGGCTCTCCGCGGAGGCGGATGCCACTTTGGCTGCAGCGTCTCAAGGCGCTCGACCTGCTCGATGCCGTGCGTCGCTTTCCGAGCTTTCCGAGTCTCGTCGAGACGTATCGCGAGGTATTGCAGGATGCATTCGACATGAGCGCGCTGAAGGAGGTGCTCGATGCGATCGGCGCGGGACGCATCGCGATCCGCACGATCGAGACGGAGCGCGCCTCGCCGTTTGCGGCGAGTCTGCAGTTCGGATTCGTGATGGACTGGCTCTATGGCGATGACACGCCGCGCGCAGAGCGGCAGGCGGCGCTGTTGTCGATCGATCGTGGTCTGCTCGACGAAGTGATGGGCACCGAGGGCGCGGACGAGGGAACGCTGGAGGCGATCGAGCAGCTGCTCGCGGAGCGACGCGGTACGGCGCCCGGACGACAGGCGCGCACGGCGGATGAATTGGCGGTGCTGCTCGATCGTGCGGGCGATCTCACGCCGGATGAGCTGCGTGCGCGCGTCGCCGGCGCGGATGGCTGGCTCGGCGCGAACGATCCGATGCGCGAGCTCTTGGATGCGGGGCGTGCGGTCGCGATTCCGTTCGATGCGGAGGGAGCAGGGCGCGAGTGGCGCATCGTGCTCACCGAGTCGCTCGCGCGATACGCGGCGGCACGTGCGCCGGAGAGCATTTCCCGCGTGCGCGCGACATCGTCGTTGGTCGAGCGCGACGCCCAGGACGTCATTCCCGCCGCGATGCTGAGTGTCGTGCTCGAGCCGCGTATCGCGCGCCGGGAGATACTCGCACGATGGCTGACGCTTGCCGGACCCGTAACCGCGGAAGAGATCTACGAGCGATACGGCTGGCCGGAGGCGTGGATCCAGAAACGGATCGGCGAGTGGGAGGAGAACGGAAAGCTCGTGCGCGGCCGCTTCCGTCGCGAGGTGGTCGCGTCGGAATGGGCGACGCGTCGCATCGTCGAACTGGCGCGTCATCGCGCGCTCGCCGCGCTCCGGAAGCAGATCCGGGCCGTGGACCTCTCGACCTTCACCGCCTTTCTCCAGCGCTGGCAGCATCTCGATCCGCGCGAGCATCTCGATGGCGCGAGCGGCGTGAGCGCGATTTTGCAGCAGATGAGCGGACTGCCGCGCGCACCCGCCGCGTGGGAGCGTGACATCCTGCCGGGACGACTCGAGCGCTACGATCCCTCGTGGCTCGCGCAGATCGCGTCGGGCGGATCGATCGTGTGGGCTGGCGGCAGCCGTCCCGATGCGGGCGATGCACCGGCGCTCGCGAGCGTGCGCTTCTTTCCACGCGGAGAGGGCGCGATCTGGCTCGATGAGGAGGACGATCCGCCGCTCAGCGCGAATGCGGTGGCCGTGCGCGAGGCACTCGAGCGGATCGGTGCATCGTTTCTCGCGGACATACAGGCAGCCACCGGACTGACATCGCTCTCCGTGCGCGACGCCCTGCGCGAGCTCTCGGCGCTGACGCTCGTGACGAACGACAGCATCGAGGCGTTGCGCGAAGTCGTGCGCACGCGCTCGATCCCGGGGCGTGCGCGCGCCGCGCGCGGCCAGGCGCTGCAGGACCCGACGCGGTGGCTCCCGGAGAATTTCGAGGCAACGCCCGGGCGTCCCATGTACCAGCGAGTGCCGAGCCAGCGGCGGCTGCCAAAATGGAGACGCCCCGATCTGCCTGGGCCCGTGTCCGGATGGGTGGGACGCTGGTCGCTGCTGCGCACGCCCGGCACGTGGGGCACGCGGCCAGATGAAGAGGAGCACGCGGAGCAGATCGCGCGGCAATGGCTCGAGCGCTACGCGATCGTCACGCGCGATTGGTGGCGGCGCGAGCGGCCACCAGTGGGCTGGCGCGCGATCTACCGAGAGCTCAAGCGCCTCGAATATCGCGGTGAGGTGCGGCGTGGCTATTTCGTGGAGGGACTGGGCGGTGCGCAGTTCGCGCTGCCAGAGGCAGTCGAGCGACTCCGCGCACAGCCCGATCTGGATGCAGAAGCGCCGGTGATCGTGATGTCCGCCGCTGATCCGGCGAATCCATACACGCTCGCGCTGGAGTCGATCGCGCGCGGCTCACTCGTGCGCCCTCGCGGTGCCGGCGCGTTGCTGCTCACACGGAGAGGGATCGTCATCATGAACGCGGAGGGACGTGGACGGCGCGTCGCCATTGCGACCGACGCCTCCGATGCCGACATCGTCGCGGCTGCGCGACTATTGGGCGATTATCTCTCGCGCGGCACGCCGGCCGGTGCACGAGCCGCGCGAGACCCGCGCATCGAGAGCATCAACGGCGAGCCCGCGGGCGCGAGCGCGCACGCCGAGGTGCTCATGGACGCGGGATGGCGGCGCGCGACGGATGGGTTGGTGTTCTACAGGTTGTGAGTGTGCCTGAACGGCGGAGCACGAATCCAGCCAACGGAACGAATCGAACCTGTACAATTCAGGCGCGATCGCGCGAGAGAAATCAACTTCGAAAAAGCAACTGATATTTGACTGGAAACTGCAGGCGTTGAGGGACGGTCGTCTCGCTTTCAACTAACGCGGTCTACTTACCGTGCTTCAGTTGCCAATCAAAGAAATAACAGCTGCCTCCGCGCGCAGCCCCATCGCCGAGCAGCGGTTCGATTCGTCGGTGATCTCAACCGGTGAATGCAACGCTGCAGAGCGTTTCGCTTTCTCCGTTGGTGTCCGTCGGTGTCCGTTTGTGTCATTCTTCACAGTTGCTTTTGCCAGCCCATAACGGGCAGAAACGGATTGGATGAGACGACACAGACGGACACAAACGGACACCAACAGCAGGAGCTCTTGACTAAAGGCTCACGCTCCGCCAGGCGAAGATGCTCCTCGCTCTCTCCGCAGCTGTTGCATCGGCCGGTCGAGACGACGTCCGATTGATGTAATTCGTGCTCCGCTTCGATGAACTCGATTCGGGCTCCTACCGAATATCCGCGCGCCCGAGCGCCGCGCGCACGGCTTCGCGCATCGCCACCACCGCCTCTTCGCTCGAGGCCGGCGAGTCGTCGCGTACGTGGAGCTCGATTCCATCCGCCACCTGCACCCGATGCCAGACCGCGTCGTGAGAGCCATTGTCGGCTACGACGCCATCCGCTCGTGCACCGAGTGCCGGTGCGAGTGAGGAGGCCACGCGTCGCTCGAGCGCATCGCCCGTGAGCCCGGTGACCTCGACTTTGATCTTTTCGAGCGTGAGCCCTTCGCGCTGGCGAATCTTGATGAAGAGAAGCTGAAGCAGATGGCGATAGCCGTACGTCGCCGCGGTCCCGGTGCCATCCGGGTGATCGAGGAGTCCCGTGGACACATAGAAGCGAACGGCGCGCGCGCTCGGCTCTGCGCGAGCGGCGCCATTCGTGGGACGCATTCCAGCGGCGTCGACCAGCGCCGTGGCGTGCGCCGCAAGGCCGCGCGAGTTCCACGGCGCGTGCCGCGAGTGCGCGCGGAGGAGTGGGACAGGCGATTCGGCCATGGGTGCTCAATATAGGGAGAACGAACACGGCGGGAAGCGCGATTGCGCTCCCCGCCGTATTCACCGCGATACGGACGAGAGAACTACTTCCGGCGAGTCGCCTTCTTCGCGCCACCCTTGCTGGACGCCTTGCGCGCCGGCGCTTTCCTGGCGGACGCCCGCTTCGCCCCACCCTTGCGGGCACTGCTCTTCTTGGCAGCCGCTTTTCGAGCAGGCGCCTTGCGGGCGGGCGCCTTGCGGGCGGGCGCCTTCTTGGCCGAAGTCTTTTTCGCGGGCGCCTTGGCCGCACTCTTCTTGGCCACCGGCGCACTCTTGGCCGCCGGGGATGCCAACTTGGAGGCGTTCTTGCCCGCGTTTCTGGCCGGAGCCGCTGATTTCGAGGCGTTCTTCGCAGCCGACGCTCCGGAAGACGAGCTCACGTTGCCATTTCCCGCCGCCGCCGCCGCCGCGCTCTTCGCATCCTGGCGCTCGGCCTTGCTCGCCGCACGCGAAGCCCGGGCCGAAGTAAGCGGAGCGACATCGTCTTCCTCCTCTTCCTCGACGACCACGGTTGGTGTCTCGCCATCCTCGTCTTCCTCGTCGTCGGTGCTGTCCCAGAGATCCTCGCCGGTGGTCTTGGTCATTCCCCAGCCGGCACCTTCCTCGTCGTCATCATCATCGTAGGAAGCGCCGCCACCCCCACCGTATCCCAGATCCTCTTCGTCGTCTTCGTGCTCCGACAGGTAGAGCTTCTCGTTGAACTCATCACCACGCGGCATGCTTGCCTCCTTTCATGTTATTGATCACGAAGCTCTGGATCGTAGGAGCGGCTTCACCGAATCGACAAAACGCAAGGCTGCACTTCGTATGCCTCGCAACCTCGATGTGAACCGCGGAATCATAGCGACTGTTCCGCAGGAATCACCCCAATACCACGGATCGAAACAAACGTCAAGCGGCGTTTCTTTCCATGTGGCCCCCAGTCTTCTCGCGCGAGCGACTAGTCGCCGCTCGCCGGAAGTGGCGCATGTCCCCCGAGCGCGCCGTGCGTACGCTCCTCGTTTCGATGCTCGGCCCGCTCGAATCGCTTCTGCAGCGCGTCCAGATAGGTGTAAAAAACCGGCGTGACGTAGAGCGTAATGACCTGTGAAAAGGCGAGTCCGCCCACCACCGCGACGCCCAGCGGACGCCTGGACTCGGCGCCCGCGCCTGCCCCGAGAGCGATCGGAAGCGTGCCCATCAGAGCAGCCATGGTCGTCATCATGATGGGACGGAACCGTACGCTGCAGGCCTCGAGAATCGCGTCACGCGCCGATTTGCCCTCATTGCGCTCGGCCTCGATGGCGAAATCGATCATCATGATGGCGTTTTTCTTCACCAACCCGATCAGCATGATGATGCCTACGAACGCGTATACGCTCAGCTCCATGTGGAAGACCCAGAGCGTGAGGAGCGCTCCAAAGCCGGCGAAGGGCAGTCCGGTGAGGATCGTGAGCGGATGGACGAAGCTCTCGTACAGAATGCCGAGCACGATGTAGATGATCAGGATCGCGAGCACCAGCAGCACCAGCAGCCCCTGCTGCGCCGCCTGGAACGCCTGCGCGGTTCCGGAGAACGCGGTCGTGATGCTCGACGGCAGCGTCTGTGCGGCCAGCTTGTTCACCTCAGTGACCGCCGTGCCGATCGCGACGCCGGGCTCCAGGTTGAACGACAACGTCACCGATGGCAGCTGTCCCGAGTGATTGACCGTCGCGGGGCCGGTGCCGGGCGAGACGTGCGCGAGAGAGCTGAACGGAACGAGATCGCCGCTCGCGGAATGCACGTACAGCATCCCGAGCGCGGCGAGATTCTTCTGGTACTGCGGCTCGAGCTCCATCACCACCCAGTATTGATTGTTCGGCGTGTAGATGGTGGAGACCTGCCTCGAGCCGTACGCGTTGTAGAGCGCGTCTTCCAGGGAGTTGGCCGTGATGCCGAGCGATGAGGCGCGGTCGCGATCGATGTCGACCTGCACCTGCGGATTCTTGATCTGCAGATCGCTGTTGACATCGATGAGACCGGGGAGCGAGTGCATCTTCTGCTCCATGATCTGCGCGTAGTGGTACAGCGTCACGATGTCGGTGGCCTGGAGCGTGAACTGGTACAGGCTTCGGCTCGAGCGACCGCCGATGTTGATCGGCGGCGGGTTGGTGATGAAGACGCGCGTGCCGGGAATCACCGACAGCTTGTTCGTGAGCTCGCGTGCGACTCCGTCTGCGTCGAGCGAGCGCTGGGACGGATCCTTCAGGTGAATGAACAGGCGTCCCTGGTTGATCGTCGGATTGCGTCCGCTTGCACCGATCGATGACATGAAGCCCGTCACGTTCGGATCTGCCTGCACGATGTCGGCAAGCTGCTTCTGATGCTGCGTCATCGCATCGAACGACGTGCCCTGCTCCGTCTCGGTGGACGCGCTCAACTGCGACGTGTCCTCGCTCGGCAGGAAACCCTTCGGCACGATCACGCCGAGCACGAGCGTGCCGAGGAGAATGAGCGCGGAGAATGCGAGCGCGTACGGGCGGTGGTCCATCACGCGTCTCAGCGAGCGCTCGTAGAACGCCAGCGTTCTGTTGTACACGCCCTCGGTGACGGCAAAGAACCGGTTGGGCTTGTCGTTCGTGTGATCCCTGAGGAAGCGACTGCAGAGCATCGGCGTGAGCGTCAGCGAGACGAACCCCGAGACGATGATCGCGGCACCGATCGTCACCGCGAACTCGTGAAAGAGCCGGCCGACGAGCCCGCCGAGGAAGAGAATCGGAACGAACACGGCAACGAGCGACATCGTCATCGAGAGAATCGTGAATCCGATCTCACGCGATCCGACGAGCGCGGACTCGTACACTGGCTCGCCCTTCTCGATGTGTCGGACGATGTTCTCGAGCATGACGATCGCATCATCGACGACGAATCCCACGGATAGCGTCAACGCCATGAGCGAGAGATTGTCGAGGCTGTAATTGAGCAGGTACATGACCCCGAACGTTCCGACGAGCGACATCGGAAGGGCGAGACTCGGGATGATGGTGGCGGAGAGGTTGCGTAGAAAAATGAAAATGACGAGCACGACGAGGAACAGCGTGAGCATCAGCGTGAACTTCACGTCGGACACGGACGCCTGAATCGCGACGGACCTGTCGTAGAGGGTCTGGACCCTCACGGACCCGGGAAACTGACTTTCCATCTGCGACATCGCGGCCTTGACGAGTCTCGCGACTTCGACGGTGTTCGTGCCGGGCTGCCGCTGGATAGCGAGCACGATGGCTCGCTGGCCGTTGTACCAGCTCGCAACCTTGCTGTCCTGCACGCCGTCGACGACGGTGCCTATGTCCTGCAGGCGAACGGGCGCGCCGTTCCTGTAGGTCACGATGAGCGGACGGAAGTCCTTGGCGTTCGAGAGCTGTCCGTTCGCCTGGACCGTGTATGCCTTGTCGGTTCCCCAGAGCACGCCCGTGGGCAGATTCACATTGCCCGTGTTGACCGCATTGGCAACTTCATCGATGCCGATCTTGCGAGTGGCCATCGCCTGTGGATCGAGCTGGATGCGCACCGCGTACTTCTGCGAGCCGTATACCTGGACGGCGGCCACGCCCGAGACCATCGAGATACGCTGCGCCAGAAACGTTTCGGCGTACTCGTCGAGCTGCGACAGCGGCATCGTGGTCGAGGTCAGCGCGAAGTACAGGATGGGCGATGAGGACGGGTCGACCTTCTGGTACGATGGCGGGACGATGTTCTGCGGCAGCTGGCGCAGCGTCTGCGAGATGGCGGCCTGCACGTCCGCCGCGGCCGCATCGATGTTGCGGTCGAGGGCGAACTGCAGGGTGATGCTCGTGGTGCCGAGCGCGCTCTGCGATGTCATCGCATCGATGCCGGCGATCGTCGAGAATTGCTTCTCGAGCGGAGTCGCGACCGAGGACGCCATCGTTTCGGGACTCGCGCCCGGGAGCGACGCGTTCACCGAGACCGTCGGGTAGTCGACGGTCGGCAGGTCGCTCACCGCGAGATTGCGGTAGGACACGATGCCGAAGAGAAGAATGCCCGCCATGACGAGTGTCGTCATGACGGGACGTTTGATGAACAGCGCCGATATACTCATCCTGCCCTCTGCTGATCTCCGCCGGCGGCCGGCTTGATCTGGACTTTGGTTCCCGTGTTCAATCGCAGCTGGCCATCGACCACGACCTGCTCGCCCGGCTTCACACCCTGCGAGATGATCGTGACGTCGCCCGCGGCACGGTCGATCGTGATCTCACGCTGCGTCGCCGTGCTGTCCGCGTTGATCACGAAGAGAAAATTTCCGTTCTGTCCTTCGATTACGGCCTGCGTCGGCACGGTGATCGCGTTCGCCTGCTGAAACAGCTGCAGCGTTGCGGTCACGAACTCACCGGGCCAGAGCGCGCCATCCTTGTTCTCGAACGTGCCCTTGAGGAGAATGGTGCCGGTCGTCGTGTCGATCGCGTTGTCGACGAACGAGAGCGTGCCCGTGCTCTCGACCCCCGGAGCGCTGGCGGGACGCGCGGTGATGGGCAGCGTGGTGGAGGCATACTGGCGGATGCGCTGCAGACTCGCGGCCGGCACGGCAAAGCGCACGAGAATCGGGTGGATCTGGTTGATGGTCACGAGCGGCGTCGTGGCGGGCACTCGCGCGAGATAGCCGAGCCGTACCTGCAGACTTCCGGCGCGTCCGGAGATCGGCGCGCGAATGGTGGCGTACTGCAGGTTGAGCTTCGCCTGCTGCGCCAGCGCTTCATCCGCTGTGAGCGTGGCGTTGAGCGCCGCCGCGGTGGTCTTCACCTGCTCCATCTGCTGCGACGTGACGTAGTTCTTCTCCACGAGCGCGCTGTAGCGAGCCACATCGGACGTTGCGCTCGCGAGCTGCGCGCGATCGCGCTCCACCACGGCCTGCGCCTGATTGTACGCCGCCTGGTAGGCGCGGGGGTCGATCTCGAAGAGAGGCTGTCCCTCCTTCACGTCGTCCCCTTCCTTGAAAAAAATCTTCGTGATGATCCCGCTCACCTGCGGCTCGATCGCAACGGTTTGCATGGGCTCGACGGTTCCATTTGCCTGCAGCGCGAAGGGCACGGTTCGCTGCTCCGCCTTTGCCACGGTCACCGGCACCGGGGCCGCCGGCGGAGGCGCTTTCTTCGCACACGCGAGAAGCGCAGTCGCCATGGCGACAGCCGTGACAACGCGGAACGAACGACGATCCATCATTTCGGTGGTGCCTCTCGAGTGGTGTCGGTGGTAACGGGAATGTTCGCACCACCGTTGGTGTCGAGCACGCCGGTGTCATGAGCCAGCTGCGCGAGCGAGGTCTGCCATACCCAGCGCGCCTGCACCTGCTGCGCGCGCGCGGATGCAAGGGCACTCTGCGCAGTGAGCAAGTCGACGAAGAGCCCTACGCCGGCGCGATAGCGGCCGAGCGCGGCTTCCGCGGACGCCTGCGCACTCGCGAGCAAATCGTCCGCTGTATTTACCCGTCTCGCAGCTGTTTGTAACGCGTAATACGAGCTGAAAACCTGAAACTCCACCTGCTGCTTCACCGAGGCCGCGCGACCGAGCGCCGCATCCGCTTCCGCGCGCGCCTGGCTCACAGCGTACTGGCGCGAGAATCCCGAAAAAATCGGAATCTCGAGTCCGAGCCTCAGGCTGTAGTTCGTGGCCCCACTCGGCAGCGTCTGAACGTAAGTGCGACCGCCCGTGCCCGTCAGCTGAATCGATGGGAAGAGATTCCCACGAGCGGCGCGCACGCTCCCGACCGCCTGGCGATACTGCGCCTCCGCGGACGCGAGGTCGGGGCGGCTCTTCACCGCCTGCTCGATCAACGCCTGCACGCTGTCGGTGGCGGGGCCGACCGCCATGGCCGGTGCCGCCTCTATGTCGTACGGGGCGTTCGCCGAAAGTCCCATTGCGAGCGCGAGCGCGCCCCGCGTAGTCTGCAGGTCTCCCTCGGTGGACTCGAGTGTGAGGCTGGCCTGCGAGAAGGCGGTCTTGGCCTGAAGCACGTCGGCGACGGTCGCGAGCCCGACCCGCTGCCGCTCCTGCGTCGATTCCAGGCTCGTTTGAGCCTCCTTCACACTCAGTCGTTCCGATACCACTAGCGCCTTGGTAGACATGTAGTTGAAATACGCGCTCTCCGCCTGGAGCACGACGTTCTGGATCGTCGCATTGTGCGTCCAGTTGGCCGCGATCAACGCTTGCCGTGCCGATTCGATAGTTCCCGACCGCCCTCCAAGATCCGCTATCAGCCAGCTCACGGAAAACGTCGGGCCGTAATTCGTTTGCGTGAGCGACGGCCGGAGCACGCTGTCGTTGGTGAACGTGGGCGAGGACTTCAGCCGGGTCACACCGATATCCGCGTCGATCGTGGGGTAGTAGAGACTTTTCGACCCTCCATAGGCGGAGGCTGCGGCTCGCGCGTTCGACCAGGAGATCTGTGTCTCCGGATTGTTCCGCAGCGCGAGATCCACGACATCGCCAAGTGTGAGCGTGTTCACGCGCGACAGGAGATCCGGCGGAAACGAGGCGGGTGTGGAGGGGAGAGTATCATGCGGCGGCGGAGGCGGTGCCCATTCCTTGTTCGGCGCAGGCGCCGTTCCGGCTACTCCGGCAACCGACGGCGTTCCCACGCATCCGGCGCTGAGCAGGACACTTACGACAAAACAAACTCTCTTCACGAAGCGGACACGGGTGAAAGGACGGGCGCTGCCACCATACGCGCGACCCGGTCAGCCTGTTGGGTAAGTCACTCGCTGCCGGCGTGCTCAGGCGGACCGCGTTTCCTCTCGTTTCGCGATTACCGAGCCGAGGGCCGCCACAACGGTGGGATCGAGCAGGTTGCCCGCGCGGGTGTGAATGGCGGCGATGGCCGAGCTCGGTGAGACGGCCTCCCGATAGGGGCGCGGGGACGTGAGCGCGTCGAAGGCATCGGCGGCAGCTATGATGCGTCCTCCCAACGAGATAGCCTCGCCGGCGACTCCGCGGGGATAGCCGTGGCCATCGAAGTGCTCGTGGTGATCGCACACGTAGTCGAGCACGCGGCCGAGGTAGCGGAGGGGCGAAAGG
>DASXQD010000103.1:0-9881 GCA_036493195.1 Gemmatimonadaceae bacterium
GAAGAGCCTCTTGCGACGGGCTTCACTGCCCGTTCATGCATCGCGCCGACGAAAATGATCAGGGCGATGCCGGCTGCTGCTGGGTCAGACAGTGGAGTGTGCCGAGGCCCCACACGAGATCCACGGCGTGGATTCCGACGATCTCGTGCTTCGGGAACAACTCCGCGATCGTGTTGAGCGCCACGCGATCGTTCGGATCGTTGAATGTCGGGACCATCACGACCCCGTTCGCGATGTAGAAGTTCGCGTAGCTCGCGGGGAGGCGCTCGCCCTCCATCATCACTGGGCGCGGGAAGGGAATTCGCACGACGCGCAGCCCGCCCGGCCATGTGCTCGCCACGAGCTCGAGGCGGCGCACGTTGTCCATCGAACGCTCATGATTGTCATCGGTGGGATCGTCTTCCACCGCGAGCGCGATCGTGTGCTCATCGGTGAAGCGCGCGATGTCATCCACGTGGCCGTGCGTGTCGTCGCCCACGCATCCCTCGCCGAGCCAGATCGTGCGCGTGATGCCCAGGTAATGGTCGAAGGCGCGCTCGTAATCCGCGCGACTCATGCCCGGATTGCGCGTCTGCACGCTCGAGAGCAGCCATTCCTCCGTCACGAGCAGCGCTCCCGCGCCATTCGTCTCGATACCACCGCCTTCGAGCACGAGACGACCCTGTCCATCCGGACGCAGTGCTTCCTCCCGATCCATTCCGGAGAGCTCGGACACGGAGATCCCGATCAGCTCGTCGCGCGAGTAGTTCTCGTACTTCGCCCACGCGTTGAAACGCCAGCTCACCCAGTGCACGGTGCCGTTCGGCGCCATCACCGCAGTGGGTCCGGAGTCGCGCAGCCAGACGCGATCGGTGTCCACCACGTGCAACCGCACGAGATCGAGATCGACATCGTGCGCAGCGAGCATCGTGCGCGTTTCCTCCTTCGTCGCCTCATCATCGCACAGCACCTCGACGCGCTCGTGCGTGTGCAGCACGCGAACGATCTCTGCGTATACCCACGGGATCGGCTCGAATTTTCCCGGCCAGTCGGGCCGATGATGCGGCCATCCGATCCACGTCGCCGCGTGCGTCTCCCACTCCGCCGGCATTCGCTGGCCGGGATAGTGCACGCCGTCGTCGCGGCGCGCGTACACCGAGAGTGCCGGCTCGCTCACCCGATGTAGCGGTTCAGGATGGGACCGTACGCGTCGATGCGACGGTCGCGGAAAAAGGGCCAGTTGCGGCGGGTGTACTCGATCGCGCCGGGATCGCACACGGCCGTGAGAATGGCGGGCTCCGTGCCCGCCTCCACGATGATGCGCCCGAACGGATCGCACACGAACGAGTGTCCGAAGAACTCGAGGCCGTCGGTGCCGGGCTCCGGCTCGAAGCCAACGCGATTCACTGCCGCGACGTAGACGCCGTTCGCAATCGCGTGCGCGCGTTGCGCCGTTCGCCACGCATCGGCCTGTGCTGCGCCCCACTCCTCCTTCTCCTTCGGATGCCAGCCGATCGCCGTGGGAAAGAAGAGCACCTGCGCGCCCATCAGCGCGGTGATGCGAGCCGCCTCCGGATACCACTGATCCCAGCAGATCAACACGCCAATGGTCGCGATCTTCGTCTTGAACACGCGAAAGCCGCTGGCGGGTATCGACTCATCGTGCTGGTAGATCTCGCCGGGAGTGAAATAGTACTTCTCGTGATAGAGTGGATCATCCGGGATGTGCATCTTGCGATACACGCCGAGCAGCGTTCCATCGGTGTCGACGACTCCGGCCGAGTTGTGGTAGACGCCTGGTCCGCGCTTCTCGAAGATCGGAACGATGATGACGACGCCGAGCTCGCGCGCGATTCCCCGCATGCGCTCGGTGACGGGTCCGGGGATCGGCTCCGCAAGATCGAAGCGCTCGGCGTCCGTCACCTTGCAGAAGTAAGGCGCGTCGAACAGCTCCTGCAGACAGATGATCTGCGCGCCGCGCTTCGCCGCCTCGCGGATGCCCCGCTCGGCGTTGTCGACCGCTGCTTCGGCGCTGGGCGGCACTGCCTGCTGCACGAGTCCGATCGTGAATGGAGAGTCGGCCACTATTTCCGTTCGTTACTCGATGATCTTGCGGAAGGAGCCGGAGAGTCGCGCGAGCGATCCGGCGGGAGTGCGCGGCGGCCACGCGCTGTTCGCGGGCGGCGCGCAGACGCCGATCACGATGTCCATCACGTTGGTCGCGGTGAGATCGGTGCGAAGCAGTGCGCCCGCCGCGTCGAGTGATGGATGCGAATCGTGCGCCGCGAGATCGGCATCGGGGTCGCGGCCCGCCTTCGCGATGGCGCCCCACGTCTCCTTGTCGACGATCGCGCCGGCCGCATCGGTGGGGCCATCGCGCCCATCGGTGCCACATGCGAGCAGCGTGGCGCCACGCGCGCTCTTCGCCGTCGCCAGCTCGCACGCGGCCGCGAGCGCAAGCTCCTGGCAGCGTCCGCCGAGGCCCGAGGCGTCGCCCATCGTGACCGTCGTCTCTCCCCCCCAAAGGAGGCAGCTTTGCACTGGACGATTGGTCAGTGGCGAGGAGCCAGAGCCACAATAGCTTATTAACGTCGTCGCGAGCTTCCTCCCCACGTGCGCGGCTTCTCCAGCAAGTGCAGTTCCGAGTATTCGAGGCTCGTAGCCCAGCTCTTTGGCGCGAGCAGCCGCTGCGTCGAGTGCAACGCGATTGCTGGCGATGATCTTGCGCTCCACGTTCGCGAAGATGTTGTCGCCGGGCTTGGGTGTTTCGCGGGATGGGTCGTGCTCGATGGAAGCCAGGTGCTGCCGCAACTGAGTCGGTACGCGCTCCCACAGCTTGGCCGATTGAAGCAACATCCGGATCTCCGAAGCCGTACTGGGATCCGGCGAGCAGGGGCCCGAACCGATCGCGGCGAGATCGTCGCCGATGACATCGGACACAATGAAGTTTCGCGTACGCGCGTTGCTCAGTGCCGCACACAGGCGGCCCGCGCTCCAGCGAGTGAACCGTTTACGGATGAGATTCATGCTCGCAATGTCCAAACCGGATCCCAGCAGGAGCTCGAAGAGCTGCAGCATCTCTTCGAGCTTGAGCGAGCCATCCGGCGCGGCCATGAGGCTCGTCGCACCACCCGAGAGCAACACCCACGCCTCATCCTCGGGATTGACCTGCCTGGCGATCTTGCCCACCGCATCCGCGGCCGCCACGGAGCGCGCGCTCGGCAGCGGATGGTCGCCGACGACGAAGCCGAGCCGTGCGTGTGGCGATGGCAGCAGGCGCGGCGCGACGATCACGCCACCCTCGGGCTCGAGCCCGTTCCGCGCGAGAAAGTCCACGGCGGCGATGGCCATCGGATTCGCGGCCTTCCCGATCGCGATGATCCACACCCGTCGCTGGCCGATCTCCTTCGAGATCCGCTCGAGCGCAGCAGTGAGTGCCGGTCCCGGTGCAACGGCGCGCACGGCGGCCCAGTACAGCTGGACGAGTGCCATTCGCGCGTCGATCGGGCGTCCCGCGGGCATCACCGCCCACTGGGGTTGGCTGGGTGTTTTCATCGATCGTAAGATTGCGACGGATGCCGCGTCGCGCGAGTGTGAGATTCTGTTCCCGAATTTGAGCTGACTGAACTTTTTCCTGGAGCGTCGCGCATGCCCGGTCGAAATTTTCTGTTTGTCCCAGGTCCCACCAACGTTCCCGACCGTGTTCTCAATGCGATGCATCGGGCCATGGAAGACCATCGCTCACCGGTCTTCCCGAAGCTCCCCCTCAGTATTTTCCCCGACCTGAAGAAGGTCTTCCGCACAACCGAAGGACAGCCGTTCGTCTTCGCCGCTACGGGAACCGGCATGTGGGAGGCGGCGCTCGTCAATACCTGCAGCCCCGGCGACAGGCTGCTCGCCACCCGCTACGGACAGTTCAGCCATCTCTTCATCGATTGCGCGCAGCGGCTCGGCCTCAACGTCGATATCATCGAGGTGCCATGGGGCGAGGGCGCGCCGCCCGACAAGATCGAAGAGAAGCTCCGCGCCGACACGAAGCACGAGTACAAGGGCGTGCTCGTCGTGCACAACGAGACTGCGACCGGCGTCACCAGCGACATCGCCGCCGTGCGGAAAGCGATCGACAATGCAAAGCATCCGGCCCTTCTCTATGTCGACGGCGTCAGCTCGGTTGGCAGTCTCGAGTTCCGCATGGACGATTGGGGCGTCGATCTCGCCATCACCGGATCGCAAAAGGGCTTCATGCTTCCCGCGGGCCTCGGCCTGATCGGCGTGAGCCAGAAGGCACTCGCGCGTCGCGAGAGCGCGAAGCTGCCGCGCGTGTTCTTCGACTTCGGCGATCAGATCAAGGCGAACGCCACGGGCTACTTCCCATACACGCCCGCGCTCACGCTGCTCTACGGATTGCGCGAGTCGCTCGACATGCTGCTCGAGGAAGGGCTCGACAACGTCTATGCGCGCCATCACCGTCTGGCCGAGGGCGTACGCGCGGCGGTGAGGGCGTGGGGACTCTCGCTGTGCGCGAAGGACCCGAAGTGGAACTCGGATACCGTCTCCGCGGTCATGACGCCTCCCGGAGTGGACGGCGCCCAGATCATCGCCACCGCATTCAAGAAGTACGATCTCGCGCTCGGCGCCGGCCTCGGTCAGATGGCGGGCAAGCTCTTCCGAATCGGTCATCTCGGTGACCTGAACGAGCTGATGCTGCTCGGCGCGGTCGCGGGCGCCGAGATGTCGATGCGCGATGTCGGTATGACGCAGATCGTGCCTGGCAGCGGTGTCGGCGCGGCCTCCGAGTATTGGCGCGGCGGCAGCGCGACTCAGACCGCCGCCGCACCGAAGAGCGCCGAGAAGCGGACGCCGGCCGTAGCAGCGCGATGAGCTTCACGCGGTACGAGCCGGCTCGCGTCCGCCTGCAGCGGAGCGAGCTCGCGGTTCCGGGGTCGCGCACGGAGTTGTTCGCCAAGGCGGCTGAGGGACCGGCGGATTACGTCTTTCTCGATCTCGAGGATGCCGTCTCTCCGAATGACAAGGAACAGGCGCGACGCAATACCATCGGGGCGCTCGAGTCCATCGATTGGCGTGGCCGTGGCAAGACGATCAGCGTGCGCATCAATGGCATCGACACGCACTACATGTATCGCGACGTCGTCGACGTCATCGAGCAGGCCGGCCAGTTCGTGGACACGGTGCTGATCCCGAAGGTTGGCGTGCCTGGCGATGTGTACATGGTCGATGCGCTGCTCACACAGATCGAGGATGCGAAGAAGCTTCCGCGGAAGATCGGCATCGAGGTGCTCATCGAGACTGCGCTCGGCATGGCGAACGTCGAAGCGATCGCGCAGTCGAGCAAGCGTCTCGAAGCGATGCACTTCGGCGTCGCCGATTACGCCGCGAGCGTGCGCGCGCGCACCACGAACATCGGCGGGCTGAATCCCGACTATCCCGGCGATCAATGGCACTTCGGGATCTCGCGGATGGTCGTCGCGTGCCGCGCGTACGGACTCCGCGCGATCGACGGACCCTTTGGCGACTTCAAGGATCCGGATGGATTCAGGCTTGCCGCGCGACGTGCGGCGGCACTCGGCTGCGAAGGAAAATGGGCGATTCACCCTACGCAGATCGATCTCGCGAACGAGATCTTCACGCCGTCGCCCGACGAGGTGCTCAAGGCGAGGCGCATTCTGGAGGCGCTCACGGAGGCGGAGTCGCAGGGACGCGGCGCGGCGTCGCTCGATGGGCGGCTCATCGATGCGGCATCGGCGAAGATGGCGCAGAACATCGTCGTGATGGCGGGCGAGATCACCGCGAAGGTCGGAGCATGAGCACCGCACCGGCCGGTTGCGCGAGGCGCGCCGGCCCGCTCGATTCTTTCACAGCATTGGGCTGACCCCCACACCGAGCAGGCTATGGACATCCACGAGTATCAGGCGAAAGAGTTGCTGGCGGGCTTCGGTGTCGCGGTGCCGAAGGGCGGTGTGGTCTACACGCCCGATCAGGCCGTGTACAGGGCCGAGGAGATCGGTGGCGCACAGTGGGTCGTGAAGGCGCAGATCCATTCGGGCGCGCGCGGCAAGGCCGGTGGCATCAAGCTGTGCAAAACTCCGGAAGAGGTGCGTGCCGCAGCGACCGAGCTGCTCGGCAAGAAGCTCGTCACGCATCAAACCGGGCCGGCAGGGAAGATCGTGCATCGCCTCTACGTGGAGGCCGCGGTCCCGATCAAGCGCGAGCTGTACATCGGGCTCGTGCTCGACCGCAGATCGGAGCGCGTGTGCGTCGTTGCGGCGCCCGAGGGTGGAATGGAGATCGAGGAGATCGCGGCGCGCTCGCCCGAGACGATTCTGCGCGAGGTGATCGAGCCCGCCGTGGGCATGCAGCCATTTCAGGCGCGCGAGCTCTCGTTCGGACTCGGGCTCACCTCCGCCGAAATGAATCAGGCCGTGAAGGCGATTCTCGGCGCCTACCGAGCGTTCCGCGATCTCGATGCGACGATGGTGGAGATCAATCCGCTCGCGATCACGCAGAGCGGACAGGTGCTCGCACTCGATGCGAAGATGCAGTTCGATGACAACGCGCTCTTTCGTCGAGCCGCCGTTGCCGAGCTGCGGGACTATGCGGAGGAAGATCCGCGCGATGCGGAGGCGGCGAAGCACGGACTCAATTACATCGCGCTCGAGGGATCGATCGGATGTATCGTGAATGGCGCGGGGCTGGCCATGGCCACGATGGACATGATCACCCATGCGGGCGGCCAGCCTGCGAACTTTCTCGACATCGGCGGTGGCGCCTCTCCGGAGCGCGTTGCCGCCGCCTTTCGTCTCGTGCTGTCGGATCCGCGCGTGCGGTGCGTGCTCGTCAACATCTTCGCGGGGATCAATCGCTGCGACTGGGTTGCCCAGGGAATCATTCAAGCGGCGAAGGATGTGAACGTCCCGGTGCCGATCGTCGCGCGCCTCGCAGGCACGAACGTCGAGCAGGGACGCGCGATCCTTCGCGAGAGCGGGCTCTCGATCATCACGGCGGATACGCTCGCCGATGCCGCCGAGAAGGCGGTGGCCGCGCTCAGCAACACACCGATCACTCGCACTACGGTCAGGGAGAAGGTCTCGTGAGCATTCTCGTCGACGAGAAGACGCGCATCGTCTTCCAGGGCCTCACAGGCGACAAGGCGAGCTTCCATGCGAAGGAAGCGATCGAGTACGGCACGAACATCGTGGCCGGCGTCACGCCCGGAAAGGGCGGCTCGAGACATCTGAACCTTCCCGTATTCGATACGGTGAAGGAGGCGGTGAAGGCAACGGGCGCAACGGCGAGCGGTATCTTCGTTCCCGCACCTTTCTGCGCAGATGCGATCATGGAGGCAGCGGACGCCGGACTGCAGCTCATCGTCTGTATCACCGACGGCATTCCCGCGCAGGACATGATGCGCGTCAAGCGCTACATGCGACGCTACCCTCGCGACACGAAGCCGACGCTCATCGGCCCCAACTGCGCGGGCGTCATCTCGCCGGGCAAGGCGATGATCGGCATCATGCCGGGAAGCATCTATCGCCAGGGCCGCGTCGGCATCGTCTCGCGCTCGGGCACGCTCGGCTACGAGGCTGCTTCGCAGATGCAGGCGCTCGGCATCGGTGTGAGCACGAGCGTCGGCATTGGCGGCGATCCGATCAACGGCAGCTCGTTCGTCGACATGCTGCAGCGCTTCGAGCGGGACGATGATACCGATGCGGTGATGATGATCGGCGAGATCGGCGGACCGCAGGAGGCCGAGGCATCGCTGTGGGCGCGCGACAACATGTCGAAGCCGATCGTGGGCTACGTCGCGGGGTTGTCTGCGCCGCGCGGCCGACGCATGGGGCACGCGGGCGCGATCATCTCGGCGTTCGGCGACAGTGCGCTCGAGAAGGCCGAGATCATGCGCAACTCGGGACTGACGGTGGCAGCGAGCCCCGCGGAGCTTGGCAGGGCGATGCAGCAGGCGCTCTCGAAGCCGGCCCGCCGGCCCGTGCTCGCCTGAGATGGCGAAGCCCAGAGTCGTCATCACGCGGAAGATTCCGGCTGCGGCCGAGGAGCGCGCGCGAGGCCTGTTCGACGTGGAGCTCAACGATAACGACACGCCGCTCGGCGCAGCCGGACTCGCGCGCGCGATGCGCGAGGCGGATGGACTGCTGCCGTGCGTGGCCGACAAGATCACCGCGGAGCTTCTGGGGATGACGGGTCGGCGGGTGAAGATCGTTGCGAACTATGGAGTCGGCTACAATAACATCGATGTCGTGTCGGCCAAGGAGAATGGCGTCGTGGTCACGAATACGCCCGATGTGCTCACGGAGGACACGGCGGACCTGGCGCTCACGTTGATGCTCGCGACCGCGCGCCGCGTCGGCGAGGGCGAACGCGAGCTCCGAAGCGGGCGATGGACCGGATGGCGCCCCACGCACATGCTCGCGACGCAGGTGCATGGCAAGACGCTCGGCCTCATCGGCATCGGACGCATTGGGCGTGCGGTCGCGCGTCGCGCACATCTCGGATTCGGCATGCGCATCATCTATCACGATCCGTATCCGCTGAGCGAGGCGGAGACGGCGGCCCTGGCGGCCGAGCGCAAGGAGAGCATCGAGGCGGTGCTGCGCGAGAGCGACTTCGTCTCGCTGCATTGCCCGGCCACTCCGGAAACGAAGCATCTGATGAATGCGTCGCGCTTCGCGCAGATGCGAAAGGGCTCGATCCTCATCAACACGGCGCGCGGCGATGTGGTGAACGAGGGCGATCTCATCGCGGCGCTTCGCTCGGGGACGATCAGCGGCGCGGGTCTCGACGTGTTCGAGAAGGAGCCGATGGTGCCCGCGGAGCTGACGAGCATGGAGAACGTCGTGCTGCTTCCTCACCTGGGGAGCGCGACCACCGAGACTCGCGTGGCGATGGGGATGCGTGCGATCGACAATCTCGAAGCGTTCTTCGGAGGCACGGCGCCGCGCGATCGCGTCGCCTGATGACCGTGGCAACGCGCGCGCACTTTCGCGCACCGCCGGCGGTCCCGTTCGGACCCACGGCGATGGAGCTGCCGACGCCCGAGTCCGGAGCGGAGCGGCTGCTCGTGGACATGCTGCGCCAGGTCGTGATGCTGCGCGCACCCGAGTCGGTGGCGGCGCTCGAGGGCGGCCAGCTCGGCAACGACAGCTCGGGCGAATCGATCGCGCGATCGCTCCAGACCGTGGGCTTGCTCTCACAGATTCTTCCGATCGCCGAGCTGCACGATGCGATGGATGCGCGGCAGCGCGTGGAGCGCGAGCGCGGCTTCGAGTCGCTCGCAGGGACATTCGCGAGGGTGATCGCCGAGTGGAAGCAGCTGGGCGTGCCGGCGGAGACGGTGCGCGAGCTGCTGCGCACGTTCCGCGTGGTGCCCACTATCACGGCGCATCCCACAGAGGCGAAGCGGGTGACCGTGCTCGAGAAGCTGCGCGGGATCTACACGCTGCTCGTCAGGCTCGATGGTCCGCTGGTCACCCATCGGGAGCGGGCGCTGCTGGCGGAGGATCTTCGAACGGAGCTCGACCTCCTGTGGATGACGGGTGAGCTCAAGCTCGAGAAGCCGACGGTCGCGCAGGAGGTTGCGTGGGCGCTCCATTTCTTCGACACGACGCTGTTCGGTCTGGTGTGGCAGCTGCACGATTCGCTCGCGCTCGCGCTGGCAGAGCAATACCCAGGCGAGCACTTCGATTTGCCGAGCTTCATCGAGTTCGGCTCGTGGGTGGGCGGGGACCGGGACGGAAATCCGAATGTGACGAACGAGGTCACGCGCGCGGCGCTGCCGGTATATCGCGCGAAGTCGCTGCACCGCTATCAACGCCGCGTGGCGGAGCTGTCGCGGGCGCTGAGCGTCTCCGAGCGCTCGGCCAACTTTT
>DASXQD010000104.1:0-18410 GCA_036493195.1 Gemmatimonadaceae bacterium
GAGCTTGGCGCCGGGGCCGCAAGACCATCGCGTATACGATGGGGCCGGCGCGCTGCTAATGTCGCGAGGCACGTTCGTGTCTCGCTTGCCGATCCATGCCCCCGAAGTGAAATCGAGCGGGGTGCGGATGCGGTACAGCGACCTGTGGTGCTCTAGTTTCCCTGTCCCGCTCCGGGGACAGACTGCGCGAGCGCCTGAGAACGCAGGGGTGCGTGGTGCTTTCTTCTCTCGTGTGCGAAGAAAGTTAACCTCTTTGGAGGCAACGCGCTACGTGAGATTGATCTGACGTCCCGAATGTCGGGCGATGACGCCGAGTCGGAAGGTGACGTCGCTCCAGCGCTCTTCGGCGGTTGCCTGAAGCTCGAGCGGGAACCCCGGCCAGGCGAACGGATTGTCGGAGCGCATGGTCGCGGTGCGCTTCGGCGGGTGCCACACGCCGCCGGAATCGCAGTCGTCGATGAGGCGTTCGTACAATTTTGTCCAATTGTCATTTCGCCGCAGAAAACCAAGCCGCGCAAAGATCTCGAGCCAGAAAAGCGCCGAAGGCATGTCGGCGTCCGCCGCGTTGCGATGCGGCAGGGGATCGCCGAGCACGAGGTGGGGCTCGAGAACGATCTTGCTCCCGACCATCGTGGCGGCTTCCTGGCGCGGCTGTGGCTGCGAGAGCTGCGCATACAGTCGATCGAGCAGATCGTAGTGCTCGCTCCGATAGAGCGGCATGTGCGCGAGCATGATCAGCGCGTGCACCGAAGGTGGTGATGCGCCCGGCGCGAGCACGTGGTGATTGCCAACCCGAATGAACGGTTTCTGGGCGAGCGGCGACTTGAGAAATGCATCCACGCGCTCGAGAATCCGACGCGCGGCCCCTCGGAGTCGCGGATCGTTCTCGTAGCCCGCCTGTGCGAGCGCCGCGGCGGCGGCTTCGCGGAGTACTCCGCGGCCGTGGCGCACCATCGCCAGCTCCATCTTGCTCTTACCTCCGAGCTCGTACAGGTATGCGGGATCGTCGTCCTCGGCCAGAAGCCGAAAGAGCACCCGCCGGGCCTGCAGTAGCGGAGGCGATTCGCGATCCCACCCGTACTCGAGCAAACGCCGGACGGCGCTTATCGTCCCGACTCCCTTGTACCTCTCGGTACGGGACGTCGGGATCGCAAGCATGTTGTGATTCCAGGTGCCATCGGGCTGCTGCGAGAGCGCAAGCTCGATTGCGGGCTTATACGCGTATGGAAGGGCCGTGAAGCTGCGGGAGGAACCGAGCGGAAGGCGGGCCACCTCAATGGCGGCGCGATACTGTATGGGAGGTGGCGCGAACTCCAGCAACCAGGAGAGCGGAAATTCGAGCGGGGTAGGTGGGCCTACCGGTGCGGCTGGAGCCACTGGAGCCGCGGGAGGCACGCTCGGCGTCGGACTACCCGGAGTCGGGAAAGCTGTCACTGCGCCCTCGAATTGGTCGTAAGCCGTTGATCGGCAACGTACTTCGGCCGCGGAATCGCGTCGGTCCAGCCCGGCGCGGAACGATACCATCTTTTTCGCGAAACGCTAGGTAGGGCTGGCTTAACGTGCTGCCACCCCGCACGTCTACCTCTTCGAACGGCGCGGCGATCGGGTCGCGCGCCCACCGAGCTCTGGAGGATTTCCAAATGATTCGCAGCACATTGATGGCAATGGGCGTGGCTGTGGCGCTCTCGGCCGGTGTTTCCACGATTGCGGGCGCGCAAGCCGTGGCACCGGAGCGATCCGGCGACGTGCGCCGCGACTCACGTGATATTCGCTCCGACCGTCGCGATCTTCGCGGGGACCGTCACGACATTGGCGGCGACAGGCGCGACCTCCGCTCCGACAACCGTGATCGGCGTGCCGATCGCCGGGACATCCGGCGAGACCGCGCCACCGGTAAGTACGAAAATGCACGAAGGGATCGACGCGATCTCCGCCATGACCGCAAGTCCGAGCGCGCCGATGCTCGCGATCTGCGCAGCGATCGACGCGATCGGCGCAGCGACCACAGAGATCTCGATCGCGACAGGCGTGAGCGTCGCCGCGATCGTTCGCATTAACGCTCGCGCGCAACATGTTCCCTCGGAGCCCGGCCTGCTGCCGGGCTCCGTTGCGTTCGGCTCCGTGCCTCGCTTGTGATCCCCTCCCACGACCCGCATCTTCCGACGCATGATCCAGAGTCTCCTCACGCGCGACGTACGCAAGGTTCCTGATCGCGTCCGATTCACTGGACGCGTGCTGTTGCTCACGGAAGACCCCGCGCTGCTGCATCGGCAGCTCGCGGGCGAGGACCTGCCGTTCGATCCGTCCGCGCCAACGGGGTCGCCCACGCATCCGAAGCTCCGCGACAACATCTCGACGGACGAGATCACTCCCGCCTACATCTGCTACTACTTCGACGATACCCTCGGCCAGTTTCCCTACCTAGGACTCAAGGCGGGTGAGGAATTCCCGCTCGTGCGAGGGTCGGTGCGAGCCGGCGGCTTCGTCGCGAGCGTCGCCGGCACGAGGCGTGGGAAGGGCTCGTCGCGCGAAGCATCGCCATATGCAGAGATGCACGCCGGCATCCGGATCGTGATCGCCGAGAGCATCGAGCGGATCTATCGGGAGAACTGCCAGAATCTCGGAGTGTTCACCAGCACCGACTTCTCGCTCATCCAGCGCATTCGCAACGGGGAGGAGATCGCGCTCGACGAGCTGACACGCGGCGAAGGCGGGATCTCGCGCGGAATCGTGGAGTATGGCGGCCTGTTCAACTACAACGTCGCGCGGCTCCAGGGCAAAGTGGAAGTGCCGGTGGTCGCGACGCCGAAGCGCCCCATGACGATCGCGGAGAAAATCTTTGCGCGGCATTGGGTACTCGATGCTGCGAAGGAGAAGGTCGGCATTCCCGCCGTGCAGCCGGGTGACCAGGGATTCGTTCGCACGGACATTCGCTTCAGCCACGAGTACGTGACACCGATGGCGGCGATCTTCTTCGAGGAGCTCGTCGGCAAGAACGAGCCGGTGAACGATCCGGATTCGGTGTTCTTCTTTCGCGATCATCTCACGTTTCTGTCGCAGGTCATGCGACCGGAGCATGTCGAGATGGGGCTGCTCGATGTCGCGAACCAGCTCGAGGCGAAGCAGCGGATTTTTGCCGGCGAGAAGGGGATCAAGCTCTACGGCGAGCTCAACCGGCTGAATCTGCATGGTGCGCTCTCCGCGCAGGGCTCCGAGGCGATCTGCCACTCGAAGATTCTCGAGGCGCACGCCGAGCCCGGACAGATCATCATCGGGTCGGATTCGCACACGCCGCATGCGGGCGCGGTGGGGTGCATCGCGTTCGGCGTGGGCACGACGGCAATCTTCAATTCGTGGATCACGAAGGATGTGCGAGTCGAGGTGCCGCCGACGTTTCGCGTGACGCTGCGCGGGAAGAAGCCGCGCAACGTGACCGCGAAGGATTTCATGCTGGAGATTCTTCGTCATCCGTACATCAAGGGCGGCTCGGCGATCGGGCAGATCATCGAGTACGCGGGCGACGCGGTATCGTCGTTGTCGGTGGACGAGCGCGCGACGATGACGAACATGGCGGCGGAGGTGGGCGCGTTCACCGGGATCATCGCGCCCGATGACAAGACGGTCGAGTACCTGGTTGGGCAGCGCGGGATGTCGCCCGAGGCGGCGCGCGCGCTCTGCACGGGACTTTATTCGGACGAGGGCGCGACGTACGTGCAGGAGATCGAGATAGACGCGGCATCGATTCGTCCGATGATCGCGCTGCCGGGCGACCCGGGAAACGGGATTCACATCGACGAGATGGCAGGCGACGTGAAAATCGACATCGCCTACGCCGGCTCGTGCACGGCCGGCAAGAAGGACGACATGGACATGTACGCGAAGGTGTTCAGCGAGGCGCTCGAGCGCGGCGAGCGCGTGGCAGAGAGCGTGCGCTGCTTCATCCAGTGTGGCTCGCAGGAAGTGTTCGCGTATTGCCGCGCGCAAGGCTACGACGAGGTGTTCGCGACGGTGGGTGCAACGCTGATCGAGCCATCGTGCGGCGCGTGCATCAATGCGGGGCCCGGGATCTCGCGTACGCGCGAGGAGGTCACGATTTCCGCGATCAACCGCAATTTCCCGGGACGCTCGGGGCCGGGACAGCTCTATCTCGCGTCGCCATATACCGTGGCCGCGTCCGCGATCGCCGGACGCATCGTTGCGTGGGATGCGGATGCTCGCCAGCTCGCGCATGCATAGTCCGACCACGGGCCACCGCTCGGTGTGCCCGTGTCTGCACGTGTCACGATTCACCAATGCGCGGTGAATTCGTGGATGTCGGCGGCGTTCGCCTCTACTACTACGCGGCCGGAAACGGTGGCGGGGGCGAGCCCATCGTGTTCCTGCATGGCTTTCCCACATCGTCGCACATCTGGCGCGACGTCGTACCGCTGGTGCCGGAAGGGCATCGCGTAGTCGTCGTCGATCTGCTGGGCTATGGGCGCAGCGATCGTCCCGAGGGTCGCGAGCTCAGCATCAAGGCACATGCGGAGCGTGTGCTCGCGCTGCTCGATGTGCTGCGCATCTCCTATGCGACCGTCATCGGCCACGACCTCGGCGGTGGCATCGCGCAGTACCTGGCGGTACGACATCCCACGCGCGTGGCGCGCCTGGGCCTCGTCAGCTCGGTGGCGTTCGACGAGTGGCCGACACGCGAAGTGCGACTGGTCAAGGCGACGCTTCCGCTCACGCGCTTTCTCCCGGCGATGTGGGTCGCATCCGTGCTGCGCTCCGATCTTCTGCGCGGCTATTCCGATGTGCAGCGCGGCGGCCACTCCGTGGACATGTACATTCTTCCATTCGAAGGAGCCGAAGGGCGGGATACGCTGATCCAGCACCTCGCGGCGCTGGATCCCGACGAAACGGAAGCGCTTGCACCTCGGCTCAAGGACATCGTGGCACCGACCGCGATCATCACGGGCGCACACGATCCTTTCCTCGGTATCAGTGTGGCCGAGCGGCTGCACGGATCGATCAAGGACTCGACGCTCGAGGTCATCAGCGACGTGCGGCACTTCGTTCCCGAGGTCGCGCCTCAGCGGGTGGCGGACATGGTCACCGATCTCGTGGAGAGATGAGCTCGAGGCTGGAGACGTTCCGCGCGATGGTGGCGCAGCATCCAGACAACGTGCTCGCGCGATTCGGACTCGCCAACGAGGCGCTGAAGGAGGGACTCCACGCCGAGGCGGCGGAGCAGCTGCGCGCCTATCTCGCCGCGTACGATGACGAGGGAAATGGCTTTGGGCGACTCGCGCTTGCGCTCGAGAATCTCGGTCGCCTCGATGAAGCGAAAGACGCGCTGCACGCGGGGATCGCGGCAGCGCGTCGATTCGGCCATCCGGGGATGGCGGCGGAGTTCGAGGCTCGGCTCGAGGAGCTTCAGGACAGCTGAGCTTTACCGCAGCGCCGCAGTCGCCTTGCTCAACGCATCCGTCGCATTCGTGAAGCGTGTGGCGAGATCGTTCATCTCGCTCTGTGCGAGCTGCTGATCGCCGGCGCGCGTCGCCTCGTTGATCGACGGAAAGACCATGTTCGAATACCCGTTGTCCTCGTCTGCGGCGTAGATGAGGTTCCGAAACCATGGGCGCGTCTTGAGTCCCTGCGATCGTGTGAGGGCGCGCTCGACGAGCAGGAGTGACGCATTGGTGCGCGCACTCACCGCTTTCGACGGGGAGCCCTTCGCGAGCACCGAATCTCGCGCGGCATCGAAGGTCATCGCGGCGTGCTCGAGTCCATCGATCGAAGCACCGAGCGCCGAGGCGTCAAGCGTCCAGTGTTTGGCCGCGGCGTTCTTCTGGGTGGTACCCATGTGGATGCGCATGTCGCGCGCGAACTCCACATAGTCGTACGGCAGGATCTCGGCATCCGCCAGCCGCAGAACCATCGCCGTTGCGACGCGGCCGGAGGCAGCGTGATAGGCGTAGGTTGGATCTCAGAATGTCGCCATCCAGTGATACGAGTCGAACTGCGAGTGGTAGCTGCCGCCCGGCCCGCCGTATCCCCACTCCTGGATGGGGATACCCAGGTGGTTGTAGAAGCCGGCGAAGTCGGAGCCGCCGCCCGGATCGTCCATCTCGGGCTCCGCGCTATCCGCCACCGCTGCAGTCTTACGCCAGACCTCGTAGATGGATCCCTTGCCGCTCGGATCGGGGACCTCGCGCGCGACATCGCGAAGTGTGGGACGGAGTGAAGGCGATCCGCCTGCGCCGAAATTCGGACCCGATGCCGCGCCATCCTGATTGAAGTACGCGACCGCGCCGCGCTCGAGGCGCAGTGAATCGTCCTCGACGAATTCGGTCGATCCGAGCAGGCCCCACTCTTCGGCATCCCAGGTCGCGAAGAGGAGCGTCCGCTTCGGACGCCATCCCTTCTTGACCTCTGCCGCCACCGAGCGCGCCGCCTCGAGAATGCTGACGACACCGCTCACATTGTCGCCGGCACCGGGACCCCACGCATCGCGGTGTCCGCCGATGATCACGATCTCGTTCGGGAACTCACTTCCCTGTACCACGCCGAACGTGTCGTAGATGTGCTTGATCGCGTTGGTTGCCGTGTCGCTGCGCACGATGACGCGCGCCGCCACCGGACCGGGGCCGACGTGATAGCGAAAAGGAAGTCCGCCCTGCCATGTCTGCGGAATCTTCGCTCCCCGAACACCGCGCAGGAGAGCCGCGGCATTCTTGTACGACGCCGGCATCACCGGAATGTGCGGCACCTGCATCTCGCTCAGCGGGATGCGCTTCGCACCCGGATGACTCGGGTAGCCCGGCGTGCTCGGGTCGCCATTGTCGTTCATGACGCTGCCCCGCTGCACGCCGGTTTCGGCGCGCATCGGTCCTTCGGGATACACATCGCCGCGCACAAAACCATCGTCCGCGGGATCGCTGTAGATGATGAGTGCCACCGCGCCGCGCTTCTCCGCCTCGCGCGCCTTGATCCCGCGATACGAGTGGCCATAGCGCGCGATCGCGATCTTCCCCTTCACCGATACACCCATCGAGTCGAGCTGCTTGTAGTCCTCGATCAATCCGTAGTTCACGTAGACCACGGGCGCGCTCACGTCACCGGTGCCGCTGTAGCCGTTGGCGATGATCTTCTCGAACGCGGGCCCGGAGGTCGAGTCGCCTGGCATCGCACCCTCTGCGAGATCGAGCGACATGGTGTCGGGTGCAACTCTCCAGAGCTTGATCTCGGTGGTGTGCGGCATCCAGACGTCGTACGACCGCACCTCGGTTTTCAGCCCCCACGACTTCATGGCGTTGATGACGTAGTCGCGCGTGCGCTCCTGCGCCGGCGTGCCGGCGATGTGCGACTCCTTCGAGAGCTCGTGCGAGTGCCGGCGTGCGCTCGCGGTATCGGGGCGGGCGGTGGCGCTCGTTTCGAGATCTCGCTCGGTGCGCGCGGCTGCGGGCGAGTATCCGGGAGTCTGCACCGTTTGCGCGCCGAGCGATGTTGCGAAAAGAAAGAGGGAAACCGACAGCGTACGACGCATCATCACGACCTGGGTTCGGGAATCGTAGGGCCTTCATGAGCGACGCTCGCGCGCCGTTTGTCGAACTGCATTGCCTCGCGCTCTGGCGCACTGCGAATCGCGCTTTCCGTGTACATGCTGCGCGGGTTCCAGAGCACCCAGCCCTCCACACCGTTCGCGTAGCCGGCCTCGATCTGCGCGCGCACCTCGGTAGCGGTGTAGTGCGGCGGCCCGAGGGTGAAGTCCTGGTACCACGGGCGCAGCGCTGCGGCTCCCGGCACGGAGGCGGAGCGGCGGTGCGCATCTCGAAGTCCGTGCGCAATCGTCTCGTAGGGATGCGCGTTGGGATTTCCGATGCCGTACGAGCCTGGGTTGTAGTGCGACGGATACATCATCGGCAGCACGATATCCACCGTGTTCACGAACTGCTCCCATTTCTGGCCGATGCCCATGTCGGTCGTGTCGGTGGCAGTCAAACCGAAGACGTCCGCAGTGATCGGAACGCCGAGCGGCGCCAGGCGTTTGCGCGTGGCGAGCAGCTGGTCCCGGATCACCTGCGCACGCACGCGCCCCCTGGCGAGCGGAAAGGTCGCATCGAGCACGAGTCGTTTGTCATCCGGAAATCGAACGTAATCGAACTGAATTTCGCTGAAACCGAGATCGACCGCTTCGCACGCGAGATCGGCGGCGTAGCGCCAAGGGCCGTCCTGATGCGGATCGAGCCACGGATTCCCTTTCTTGTCGCGCCAGGGAGATGACGGATCCGCTTTCCGCCGAATCGCCCATTCGAGCCTGGCATTCGCGAGCAGCGGATCCTTCGCGACCACGATGCGCGCGATCGGATAGATGTGGTGAGCGCGCATCGAGTCGAGCATGGCGCGCAGGCGCTCGTGGCGCATCGGGCGATTGGTGTCGGCTCCGATCTCGCGTGCGAGGGGCACGCGCGAGCGATAGAGCACGAACCCGCGGTCGTCCTTCACGTCGACGACGAGCGCATTGACCTCGCTTCGACTGGCGAGCCCGATCAACTCCCAGCCGCGATCGCCGAGCGCCGCCCAGCGGTTGACGTAGAGACCGCGAACGACTTTCGGAGTGGGGACGAGCGGCGGACGGAGATCGGGAAGTGAATCGGGATTCGCCACGCGCGGCGGAGTCGGGCAGAAGCTGGGCGAAGGCGCTGAGGACGAAGTGCCCTGCCTGCCGGTGGGCGCAGCCGATGTTGTCTGGGCACGTGAGGCGGACACGACGACGAGGAGCGCGGCGCCGAGCAGGGCGCGATCAGCGGGAAGCATCACACAATCTATCGGGGCGCATCCTTGACCGCTTCCGCTCTCGCGATACGTTCGCATCACCTACCGGCATCGCTCACCTTTTCGGGTTGCCCCATGCATCGCATCGCCGAGGTCGTCCTCGCAGCTGCCATTCCGGCGAGCCTCGCGCTCGCAGCCCGCGAGCTTCGCGCGCAGAGCCCCGATCCGGCCGCCTGGGCCGCGCGCTACCAGGCGATCGTCGCCGAGAAGGGGTCGAAGCCCGACAGCGCGCGTCTGTACGAGCTCTTCTCGCTCGACTGGAACTACGACAACATCGAGTATCCCGAATCGGCGACCGGTGTGGGATACAAAGGGCAGAACGACCGCTGGACGAACCTGTCGCTCGAGGCGATCGCGCAACGCAAGAAGAACCTGGAGCTCCCCGTTGCTGCGATCGCGTCCATCGATCGCGCCTCGCTGTCGAAAGACGATCAGCTCAACTACGATCTCTTTCGTCGTGACGCGGAGGATGCTTTGGCGGGCAATCGATTTCCGACGGAATATCTCGTGATCGACGCGCGCAGTGGCCCGCAGCTCCAGCCACAAGTCCTCGAGCTCAATCCGAACGCGACGGTGAAGGACTACGAGGACATCGTCGCCCGCATCGACAAGCTCGGCCCCATGATCGACCAGTTCCTCGTGCTGATGCAGAAAGGCCTGGCCGCGAAAGTGACTGCGCCGCGCATCACGCTGCGGGACGTGCCCCAGCAGGTGAAGGAGCTGATCACCAACGACCCGCTGAAGAGCCCCGTGCTCGTGATGTTCACGCGCTTCCCGGCGAACATCCCGGCGGAGGATCAGAGGCGGCTCACGGCCGCGGCCGTGAAGGCGTACACCGAGAAGGTGAAGCCCGCATACGAGCGGCTCTACGCGTATCTGACGAAGAGCTACATCCCCGGCGCGCGGGAAACGGTCGGCATGAGCGCGCTCCCAGACGGTGCTGCGTGGTATGCATACAACGTTCGCATCCAGACGACCACGAATCGCACGCCCGAGCAGATTCACGAGATCGGGCTCACGGAGGTGAAGCGCATTCGTGGCGAGATGGACAGCGTCATGAAATCGATCGGCTACAAGGGAACGTTCGCCCAGTTCACGAACTTCCTGCGCACCGATCCGAAGTTCTTCTTCACGGACAGCGCGGATCTCGTGCGTGCGTATCGCGACATCGTGAAGCGCATCGATCCGCAGCTCATCACACTCTTCGGACACCTGCCGCGACTCCCGTACGGTGTCACGACGATACCGTCGTACAGTGCGAAATCCGCGACGACTGCGTACTACCAGCCGGGATCGTACGAGGCGGGACGACCGGGCTACTACTATGTGAACACGTACGCGCTCAACACGCGCCCCAAATGGGAGATGGAGGCACTGTCGTCGCACGAGGCGGTGCCCGGACATCATCTGCAGATCGCTATCGCGCAGGAGCTGACGGACCTCCCTGAATTCCGCCGATTTGCAAGCTACACCGCGTTCGTGGAGGGCTGGGCACTCTACTCGGAAAGCCTCGGCTCTCGCATCGGGCTGTACAAGGATCCGTACTCGAAATTCGGGCAGCTCACCTACGAGATGTGGCGCGCAATCCGGCTCGTCATCGACACTGGCATCCACTCGCAGGGAATGACGAGACAGCAGGCGATCGACTATTTCGAGGCCAACTCCGCCAAGACGCACAACGACATCGTGGTGGAAGTCGACCGCTACATCACGACGCCGGGCCAGGCACTCGCCTACAAATCCGGCGAGCTCGAGATCAAGGAGCTGCGCGCCTACGCCGAGCAGCAGTTGGGCGACACGTTCAACATCCGCGAGTTCCACGACCAGGTGCTCGGCCAGGGAGCGCTGCCGCTGGACGTGCTCGACGCGCGGATTCGCGCGTGGGTGGCGGAGAAGAAGACGAAGTCGTGAGTGCGCGCCAGAAGGTCTAGCGGTCCAAAATCGCGAGATGCAGCGTGTCGCTGCGCGTGACGTCACCAATTCGAGCGGTCGCCATCAGCATGAACCTTCCCGGTCTGGAGCCGACTAGGAACTCGCCATCGCCGTAGTCCCATGGACCCCCGGGTGCGTAGACGATGGAGGCAAGCGTCCGATTGTTCACGGTCTGGTACATAGTGTCCGGCACCATCGACACATTGTACTGATCGAGGGCCAGCACCTGTACGCCAAGCGTATCTCCCACTCGAATACGTGTACGCCCAGAGTCCGTCACAATCAGGACCTTGGTAAAGACCGGTGCAGCTTTCGGCGCCGGAGTCGTGACCACGTCGCCGGTGCATGCGAGCATCCAGACGCACGCGACCAATACCATCGCAGCCCGAATCGAGAGCGAGTGTCGATTCGGGCTGCGGCCGCCAAGAACTGAATTTTTCATTGAGTGCCTCGGTCTCGCGAAGCCGCGAGTCGTGCGAGAAGCTGCGGAGGAGTACGTGAGCTCCTCGGCCAGCCTGCACGATCACACTGCGACATTCCAAATCCAGAGTCAAGTCAGATCATCGCGCTACGTCGAATTCTGACATTCCGACTCTATCTGTCTCCGAGCAACGCCGCCCACAGCTGCGGGTACATCGCCATACTTTGCGCGCGGTACTGCGGGCGATAGCCGAACAGCACGACGTGTCCCTTCCCTTCGCGTACGTCCACCAGCGCCGCGTGGCCGCGCAGCTTTTCTTCGCCCAGCAGCCAACCCGACAGAAGCGCGGAGCTGTTCGGCGGATACACGGCGGCGGCGGTCGCACGCGTGCTGTCGGTGATCTCGAACGCGGGCCCGTCCTCGAACCACGCCGCGGGATGCGCGAGCATCAGCCGGTTGAGCGGATGCGACTGATTCAGGTTGAGCGCGAAGAGCGATCCCGGCGCGTAGAAGTCGCGATTGCTCACGCCCGCGAGCACGTCCTTCACCGGGAGCTTCAGATATTCGATCGCCCAGCGGCTCGCATCGTTGAACGTGACGAGCGTGCCGCCCGCGCTCACGAAATCGTGTAACGACGCATCGCCTGCAACGCCGAGCCCGCCCTTGAGCGAGTCCGGATAGCTCGCTTCGCGAGGACCATTCTGCAGCCCTCGCGACGATTCGTCCGGGATGATGATCGCGTCGAAGCGCGACGCGAGATTTCCTGCGTGCACCTCCCGGTCGCCGATCACGGTGAAGGGGATGTGGTACTGATCGAAAACGAAGCGCGTCCATCCCTCATCCATCGAGGGATTCCAGCTCCGGTAGATCGCGATGCGCCGCTTCGTGTTTCCGCTCAGCCCCGGCACCTCGAGCTTGGGCGGTGCAATTTGCGCGATCGGCTCCGTCATCGTCACCGGAAACGAATCGACCGCGAGCACGCCCACGCCCATGAGCAGCGGCAGCGTTTGCGCCGTCACGTCGTACGGCGCCTTCGGCGGACCACCCGGATATTCGTGAAGATCGGGATAGTGCTGGTTCTCGAGCAGCGCCTTCGCGAATCCGCCGTACGGCTGATCGAGCATCACGACATATGTGCCCGCAGAGAAGCGCACGCGATTGGCGATGAAGTTCGCCGTCGCTCGCCGAATCTCCACCTGTCCGCGCTGCAGAATGCGCAGCAGCGTGCGAAGCGGGGCCTGGTCTGGCTGCTGCATCGGAATGAGATACGCCGCGGGCCATTTCTCTCGACCCGTCGCACGCTGGCCCAATACCGCGCGCTCGCTCACCCGCGAAAAATTCTCGAGCCACGTGCGGCGCATCGGCGCCGCCGCCTGGAGCAGCGCCCAGGTCGCGCTCGCTTGATAGTCAACGATGTTGCCGATCGTCCACGTGCCGCCCTGCCATGGCACGAGAAAATTCCACGACGACACCTTGGAGTCGTAGCCCCGGCCCGGGCGCAACGAGTCGAATGAAATCGTGTATGGAGACGCGAGGTTCGCGCTCGCGGTCTCCGTGAGAATGCGCGCGCCGCCGTGATAGTGCTGGTACGAACGACTCGGCGTCCACGCATCGTAGGTAGAGTTGTTCGTGATTCCGGTCTTGCCCTGCGCGGTAAGCCGCCAGGTCATCTCGAGGCCGAGCGCATTCAGCCCCGAGATCAGAATCGGATCCACGTTCGGCTCGATCGGATCCATGTAGGGCGGAATGAACAGCCTCGCCTCGTCCGAGCCCTGTTGGTGGATGTCGTTCACGATCTGTGGATGCCACAGATTGTGGAGCGAGTCCACCGTCATCTGCGTCTCGACCTGCGTGAACGCGTACCAGTCGCGGTTGTTGTCGTGCCCCGTGTAGTGATGGTAGAGCACCGGCGGATCGGTGCCTTCGGCGGGAGTGCCGAGCGTGCTGCGGTACCAGTCGCCCACGATATCGACGCCATCGGGATTGAGCGACGGCACCATCAACACGATCGTCTGCGCGCGAATCTCGCGCGTCTCGGCGTCCTCCCCGCTCACGAGCCTGTGCGCGAGCACGAGCGGGGTGAGAATGCCTCCCACTTCATCGGAGTGAATGCTCGAAGTGATGAGCACGATCAGCTTTCCGTTGGCGATCAAGGAGTCGCGCTCGCCCGGCCGGCGCAGCCGCGGATCAGCGAGGCGGCGTTGGATCTCGCGATACTTCGGCAGGTTCGCGATGTTCGCCGAATCCGAAATGATGGCCGCGATGAATGGGCGGCCGAGCGTGGTCTTCCCGAGCGTGTGCAGCTGGATGCGCGGGCTCGACTTCGACAGCGCCGTGAAGTACGCCACCACCTGGGACCACGCGGGCAGCTTGCGATCGGTACCGGGCATGAAGCCGATCACTGACGCCGGTGTGGGAATCTGCGACGGCGCCTGCGACGTGGCTTGTGCGCCAAGCAGCGATGGCGCGACGAGCGCGAGCGCGAGCGCGAAGCGGCGCAGGGAACGGTGCAAGGCGCCGCGCACGCAGCTACGCGTCGATTTTTCGGAGCTCGTCGGCGGCCTCGAGCACGTGGCCGATCTCGCGAGAGAGTGCGCGCGCCTCGACGGTCGCGCTGTTGACGTCGCCGATGGCCGACTGCACACCGGATGAGCGAAGCTTGAGAAGGTCATACTTCAAATTTTGCAGCGCGAGACCGGCGCTGTCGAGCTGTCCGGTCAAACGCGAGCGTCGCGACCCGAGCTCGGTCATCGAGATGAGCTGCCGTTTGAGCAGCGAGAGCCGACGCTCGCGATCCGCCGCATCTTCGGGCTCGCGCTCCACAGCCGCAATGCGCGTCTCGAGCTCGGAGACGAGCGTGGGCGAGCAGTCGGCATCCAGATGGTGAACGGTCTGCGCCAGCGATGCGACGCGCTCGACGAGCGCCGTCACGGTGGGCACGACATCGGGAAGCATGTCGCGATCGGTTTTCCCGAGTGAGGCAACGGTCGCGAGAATGGTGGTACGATCGGCCACCGCCCGACGCACGTTCGCGCCGTACGGGCCCGCGAGCACGTCGCGCGGCGCGAGCTTCGCAGCTTCATCCTCGACGATCGGCGCCGGAAGTGCGCGCGCCTGCCCATCGCCGCCCGCGGAGCCGAGCGATGCGAGGTCGGGCGCAGTGGGCCGCGCGAGGATCTGGCCGAGCGTCACGCCTTCGGACCAGAGGCTCCCCCATTCCTTCATGATGCCGACGATCATGAAGATCGCGGGAAAGAAAAACCACGGAAATCGCGGGTCGGTGAGCATGTTGATTCCACCGAGCATCGCGATCACCGACAGATTGCCGATCACGTGCTTGCGGAAGTGGACGATGCGCTCGCCGATGGTCTTCAGCGGGCGGCCATCGACGCCGAGCCTGACCTGGTCGCGATAGTTGCGCCGCCACTCCTTCCATTCGCGACGCGACATCGGATGCATCGGCAAGCCGTCTGGGCCGATCGGGAACGCGGCCGGGTGTGCCCACGGATACTTGTTGCTCGCGGCAATCGATGGCGGCAGCGAGAGCGGCGGCATCGACAGTCCCGGCATCGCGAGGCCTGGTACTCCTGCAATCGGAGGTCGCGCGTACGGCGGTTGTGGTTGCGGCTGCTGTTGCGGCTGCGGCGCGAATTCCGGCGACTGCGGCTGCGACGCCGCTGACGCAGGCGAGCGCCATCCCGGCGATGCGAGCGCCGCCGCCATTTCTGCGGCGCTCGAGAATCGATCCTCCGGCTTCTTTTCCAGCGCGTGCTCGATCACCGCGGCGATGTCCGACGGCGCATCCGGGCGCACGTCACGCACGGGACGCAGCTTCTCGGTGAGATGCTTCATCATCATCGATGGCGTATTCGACGCCTTGAACGGCAGCTGACCCGTGAGCATGAGATAGCCGACGACGCCGAGCGAATACACATCGCTCCGGCCATCGGCTTCGCGCTCGCCGAGCGCCTGCTCGGGGGACATGTACGCCGGCGTGCCGATCGCGACGCCCGTGACGGTGAGCTTTGCATCGCCCTCCGCCGCGCGCGCGATTCCGAAGTCGGTGACCATCGCGCGCCCGCTCTCGCGGTCGATCAGGATGTTCTCCGGCTTGATGTCGCGATGCACCACGCCTCGCGCGTGCGCGTACGCGAGCGCGCCCGCGACCTCGCGCAGGAGTCTCCGCACCTCGTCGTTGGTCATGCGTGGCAGGCGCGCCAGTCGGGCGGCGAGCGTCTCCCCGTCGACGAGAGCCATGACGAGATAGACGATCCCGTTCTTCTCGTCTACCGAATAGATCGGAACGATGTTCTGGTAGTTGAGCTTCGCCGAGGTCTCGGCTTCGCGCATGAAGCGGCGTCGCACTTCCTCGCGGAAGGCCAGTTCTGGAGGAAGCACCTTGAGGGCGACGGCTCGCTTGAGCCGCCGGTCGATGGCGCGATAGACGAGCGCCATGCCGCCGCGGCCCAGCTCGCCCTGCACATCGTAGAGATCGCCGACCGCTACGACGACGCGGTCGTGCATCACGTCGGTCATGGGGCGCCGCGGGCGCCGCTCGAGCCGCGCGCGGATTCCGCGCCATAGACCGCAGCGTCAACTTCTTCCGCGAGTGAACGCGCGCGCTCAGTCAGCTGCGTGATGTGGCTTCCGACATTCGCAACCGACCCCGCGCGCAGTCGCAGGATGTCGAGACGCATGTTCTGGAGCGCGAGCACGCAGCTGTCGAGCTTCGCGCGCGCTTCGTCGTGACGGCGCGCGACGTCCGCGACGCCGCGGCGCTGGCGCTTGAGCAGCGCGAGACGGCGCACGCGATCTTCGCTCGCCCGAACCTCGAGCGGATTCGCCTGCGCCTCGAGCTCGGCGATTTGCGCCTCGATCTGCGCGAGCGCCTCGGGCGCGGCCGATTTCTCGTCTGCTGCCGCGGCCTGCGCGAGCAGCTGGATGCGCTGAAAGAGCGCTTCCGTTGCGGGGATCACGCCATCGACGAGCGACTGATCGTTGGGCGGCAGCGAGCTCACCATGCGCAGAATCTCGTTGCGATCCTGCTCCGCGCGCTGCACGGTGCCGCGGTAGGGACCCATGTCGGTGCGATTGGCAGCCACTCCGCTGGTCGGATGCTGGGCCGTGCTGCCTGGCATTGGGGGCATGGGCGGAAGCGCCACGCGAGGCGGACGCGGAAGCTTGCGCCGCTCCTTGTCGAAGAGGCCCCGCGCCTCCTCGATCGTCTCGCCCGCGACATCGACGAGGCGGCGATCACGTGGCTGGCGAAATACATCGCGCCAGTCGTAGCCCGCATTCCAGAGCTTCGAGTACTTGAATGCCATGATCATCGACCAGAACACCGTGATCACGTAGAAGTCCGCGTGACCAAAAATCGAGGCAATGACGATCACGGCGTTGACGAAGGCGAACGTGCCGAAGCTGCCGCGGAACTTCCGCACCTCGGGCGCCATCCAGCGCGCCATCTCCTCGCTGGTCGCCTGATAGTGCATCACGCTCTGGCGATCGGCGGGCAGTGGCGACGACGGTGCCATGTCGAACGGCCGTTGCCAATCCTGCTGCGAGGTGCGCTGTGCAGGCGAAGCTTCGGTTGGCGCGGGAATCGCGCTCGTGTCGCCGGCAAGGGCGCGCGCGAGCGCCGCCGCGTTCGGGACGCGATTCTCCGGCTCCTTCTCGAGCAGCGACATCACACTCGCGGCGAGATCCGCAGGGCAGTCGGTGCGCAGCTGCGCCACTGGCGTCGGACGCTCCGTGATGTGCTTCATCAGCATCGACGCGGTGCTCGATGCCTGGAAGGGTAGCCGCCCCGTGAGCATCTGATAGCCGACGACCCCGAGTGCGTAGAGATCGGTACGGCCGTCGATCTCGCGATCGCCCGCGGCCTGTTCCGGCGACATGTAGGCAGGGGTGCCGATCGCGACGCCCGTGGCGGTGAGCCGCGAGTCGGCCCCCTCCTGGATCGCGCGCGCGATTCCGAAGTCGGTGACCATCGCGCGGCCGCTCTCCTTGTCGAGGAGAATGTTGTCCGGCTTAATGTCGCGATGGATGACGCCGCGTCCATGCGCGTACGCCAGTGCGTCGGCGACCTCGCGGAGCGCCCGGCGCACCTGCTCGACGGGCAACTGGCCGTCCTCGTACATCCGCCGTGCGAGCGTCGGCCCTTCCACGAGCGCCATCACGAAGTACACGAGCCCATCGCGCTCGTCGACGCTGTAGATCGGCACGATGTTCGGATGGCTCAGCTGCGCCGCCGTTTCCGCCTCGCGCAGAAATCGTGTCTTGATCTCGCTGCGAAAGGCCAATTCCGGAGGCAACAGTTTGATCGCGACGAGTCGTTTGAGCCGGCGATCCTTCGCACGATACACGATGCCCATGCCGCCGCGCCCGAGCTCATTGTCGAGCTCATAATTCGCGGCCAGCGCGCGCTCTGCTACAGCACGAATCTCCGCATCCGCAGGTACGGCGGTGGGATCAGGCACTCGAGAACCCCTGGGGGGAACAAGAAGCCCTCGGGGACACGGCCCTCCGGGAGGAATAGAGTCTGCTTAGTGTACCATTGGCTGCGCAATCTGAAAAGCCGATCGGCCTCGCTGGCAGGAGCCTTACGTCAAAGCGACGGGTAGAAGTTGCAACTTCTGCCTTCATGGCCTGTTTGGTGCTCCACCTGCCCTCGCGGAACGACTTCCGACATCAGCATCTTGGTCTGATGATCGGAGGCCCAGGTCCGGCTTCCGGTCATGTCTTACATCAAGGTCGATACAATGGCGCAACGTCAAACACTGCCAGTACTTCCGCTTCGCGGAACGGTCATCTTCCCGGGGCTCACCGCACCGATCGCCGCAGGACGCCCGGGAACGCTCCGCGCGATCGAAGCGGCTCTCAAGGGCGACCGCCTCGTCTTCGCCGTCGCGCAGCGCGACAACGCGGATGAGCCTACTCCGGAAAATCTTTACTCCATGGGAGTGATCGCGCGCATCGGTCAGGTGCAGCGCGGGCTCGGTGGCGTGCAGCTGCTGCTTCAGGGCGAGCAGCGCGCGACCGCACTCCAATACACCACGGTCGACAACTACCTCGCCGCTGTCACGGTGCAGGTTGATGACATGAATGCGCTGGACGAGCACGATAGCGCGTTCGAAGCCCTTCACAAGGAAATCCGCGAGCGCGCAGCCGAGCTGGGCGAGAAGCGCGGTCTTCCCGAGGAAGTCGTACACCAGGTACTCGATTCCGTCACCGATCCGGG
>DASXQD010000105.1:0-3219 GCA_036493195.1 Gemmatimonadaceae bacterium
TTCGGCGCGCTGCAGCGCAAGGGATTCGTACCAGGCTCGGTTCGGCGCGAAGACTCGCGCGCGCCGGCGCCGAAGGATCCGAACGCCGAGCGCTCGATTTTCGACGGCATCGATACCACGTACCGGCGGTTACGCGCGGAAGTGCCTGCGGCCCAGCGCGCACGTGTGGATTCGCTGGCGATGACGCTCGCTCCGATCATGGCGCACTACGCGCCGCTGCATCCAGAAGTGCTCGTTCCCGCGCTCGAGCGCGCCCAGCGGTTGGCGACCACGATCGCGTCCGGAGCGTCGGGCGATGTGGATGCGTCTCTGACAGCGCTCCGCGATGAGGCTTCGCGAGCGCTGGTGATGGCGGCAGGCATCGCGGTGGAAGCCACGGTGCCGCGCGACGCGCTGGCGCTGGGCGACACGATGCCCGCGACGGTGACGGTGTACGACCGCAATACGAATCGTCTCGTCGTCGATTCGGTGACGCTCGGCGGCAGCGCGATCAAGGCAATGGCGGATGTCGCGCCGGGTGCGAAGAGCCCGGCCCGCACCATCCCGCGCGACAGCTCGGCCGCGTGGGCCTTCACGGTTCGTGGCGCCGCGCTCACGGCACCGTGGTGGCTCACTCCACCGCGGACGGGCGATCTCTTCGCCTCACCGGTGAGCACGAAGACCGCCGAGAAGAGCGCCTCGGGCACTGCGCTCGCACAGGTCTATCTGGCGGATGGAACGGTCGTGCGCGCACCGTTGGTGCTGCGCGTGGCAAATCCCGCGCGCGGAGAAGAGGAGCGGCCGCTCGCCGTGGTTCCACCCATCTCGGTGACGCTCGATCGTGAGGTCGGCTACGCGCGCGCGAATGCGCCGATCGATCGCGAGGTGCGCGTCACGCTTCGTTCGGCGTACGAGCGCGCGCGCGATGTGAATGTGCGGCTCGAGCTGCCGCAGGGATTGCAGGCCGACACGAGCTCCCGGGCTGTATCGCTCGCCGGAAACGGTGTCGCGCAAGCCATCACCTTCCGCGTGCGCGGCACGCTGCCGGCCGGTCGACACGTCATCACGGCGGTGGCCGAGAGCGGTCAGCAGAAGTTCGAGACGGGCTACATTCCCATTCGATACGCGCACATCCGGCCGCAGATCATCGTGCGTCCGGCGACGATGACGATCGAAGGCGTGGATGCGCAGCTGCCGCACGGAGTGAGCGTTGCGTACGTGCAGGGTGTTGGCGACAACAGCGCGCCGATGCTCGCCGAGCTCGGAATTCCGGTGACGGTGCTCGACGCGCACGCGCTCGCCGCCGCGGATCTTTCGCGCTTCACGACCGTGGTGATCGGCACGCGCGCATACGAGGCGGATCCGACCCTCGCCGCGCAGAACGCGCGGCTGTTCGAGTGGGTAGGGCAGGGCGGCACGATGGTCGTGCAGTATGGACAGCGGGAGATGACGGAGCCGGGGATGATGCCCTATCCGATCTCGCTCACGTCGCCGGCGGCGCGAGTGACTGACGAGGCGTCGCCGATCACCGTGCTCGCGCCGAACGATCCGCTGCTCACCACGCCCAATCGCATCAGCGATGCGGACTGGCGCGGCTGGGTGCAGGACCGGGCGCTCTACATGCCATCCGTGATCGATCCGCACTACCAGACGGTGATCGCGACGAACGATCCTGGTGAGCCGCCGAATCAAGGCGGCATTCTCCGGGCGGCAGTGGGACGCGGCAGCTACATCTACACGACCCTCGCGTTCTTCCGCCAGCTCCCCGCCGGCGTTCCCGGTGCGGCGCGCCTGTTCGTGAATCTGCTCGGCCCGCCGATCATGCCGCCCACGGCCGGGGCGCACGCGGTGTCGCCGTGAGGGTGCGCATGCGCGCGCTCGCGTGCGCGGCGCTCGCAGGGCTGGCAGCGTGCGGCGGCGATGGCCGCACCGTGCTCACGGTGTACTCGCCGCACGGCAAGGATCTGCTCGAGTATTACGAGGCGGCGTTCGAGAAGGCGCATCCTGCCGTGGACGTGCAGTGGGTGGACATGGGCTCGCAGGACGTGCTCGACCGCCTGCGCAGCGAGGCCGCGAACCCGCAGGCCGACGTGTGGTTCGGCGCGCCCACCGAGGTGTTCGATCGCGCGGCGGGCGCCGGGCTCCTCACACCGTACAAGCCGACGTGGGCGAACGCGGTGCCGCCCGAGGCCAAGGGCGATTCGGATCTCTGGTACGGTACGTATCTCACGCCCGAAGTGATCGCGTACAACAGTGATGCGGTGAAGGCCGCGGATGCGCCGAAGGATTGGGACGACGTGCTCGATCCGAGGTGGAAGGGGAAGGTGATCATTCGCGATCCGCTGCCGAGCGGCAGCATGCGCGCGATATTCGGCGCGATGATCATCCGCGGCATGGGCGCGTCGGGGAGCCCGGATTCAGGCTATGCGTGGCTGCGCAAGCTCGACGCGAGCACGAAGGAGTACGCGCTCGATCCTGGTGTGCTCTACCAGAAGCTCGGTCGCCAGGAAGGGCTGATCTCGCTCTACGACATGCCGGACATCGCGTCGCTGCGCGGACGCTTCAACATCCCGGTGCAGTACGTGATTCCGGCGAGCGGCACTCCCGTGCTCGTCGATGCGATCGCGATCGTGAAGGGAACCAAGCATCCGGACATCGCGAAGCAGTTCTACGAATTCGTGACCACGCCTGCGGCGCTCGAGGCGGCGGCGCAGAAATTCTACCGCATTCCCGCACGCACGGACATCCCGCTCGACTCGCTTCCGCAGTGGGTGCGCGACGCGAAGACCAAGATCAAGCCGATGCCGCTCGATCGCGCGCTCCTCGCCAAGCACCTGGACGAGTGGATGCGCTATTGGGACGCGAACATCCGCAACCGCAGCAGGAAGAGCTGATGACGGACGCGGCGCGGCTCTCGCTCGACAAGCTGACGCGCCGCTTCTCCGAAAAGCTCGCGGTCGACTCGCTCTCGCTCGAGATAGCGAGCGGCGAGCTCGTGGCGCTCATGGGCGCGAGCGGGTCGGGAAAGACGACAACGCTGCGCATGGTCGCAGGCTATGAGCCGCCGGACTCCGGGCGCGTGTGGCTCGAGGGGAAGGACATCACGTCGCGCGCCCCGCGCGTGCGCGGATTCGGGATGGTCTTCCAACATTATGCGCTGTTCCCGCACATGACGGTGGGTCAGAACGTCGCGTTCGGGCTCGAGGCGCGCGGGGTCGCGAAGGCGGAGCGCAGCGCGCG
>DASXQD010000106.1:0-5029 GCA_036493195.1 Gemmatimonadaceae bacterium
AGTTGGGCGTTCATGCTCGCCCGACTCGCGCGACTCATGACTGAACGCCTGACCGTATAAAGGAGACCGGCAGTGCCTACCATCTTCATGCCTTCGATCATCGAGCGCTCCAGCCGCGGCGAGCGGACGTACGACATCTACTCGCGACTGCTCATGGACCGCATCGTATTTCTCGGGACCGAGATCGACGACGATGTCGCCAACGTCGTCATCGCGCAGCTGCTCTTTCTCGAGGCGGACAATCCCGGGAAGGCGATCAGCGTCTATCTCAACTGCCCAGGCGGCAGTGTCTCGGCCGGACTCGCGATGTATGACACGATGAAGCACATCAGCTCGCCCGTCAGCACGATCTGCATGGGCTTCGCGGCGAGCATGGGGTGCTTCATGCTCGCGGCCGCCGGCACCAAGGGAAAGCGGTACGCGCTTCCCCATGCGCGCATCATGATGCACCAGCCGTCCGGTGGCGCGCAGGGCGTTGCGGCGGACATCGAGATCGCCGCGAAGGAAATTCTCTACCTGCGCTCACGCGTCAATCGCCTCATGGCCGATTGCACCGGCCAGCCGCTCGAACGGATCGAGCGCGACTTCGACCGCGACTACTACATGTCGGCGGAGGAAGCGAAGGCGTACGGCATCATCGACGAAGTGATCGTGCGACGCGATACGGCGGATCCTGGCAAGGTGCCGCTCGCAAGTCGCTGAGCGGCACAGCGGGATCACCGAGGCGTGCTGCCTGGCGGAAAGGCGAAGTACTGCTCGCGCACGATGCGCGCGCTCTCGCCATCGCCGCTCCAGTGCTGCAGTGCGACCTCTTCCATCTTGATGCGCTTTCCAGCAATCGTGAGCTCGAACTGCCAGTGGATGGCTGCCATCGGACCATCGACGAGCACATCCACCGCGCGAATCACATCCCACTTCTGAACCGTGGTGAGAAAGGCCCGCTCCTTCGCGAGCAGCGCCGGCTTACCCGTTGTGTCGATGCCCGTCGACTCGTGACTCGACGCGTCGTCAGCGTAGTTGGCGTCGATCGCCTCGACGAATCGACCCGCTTGGACCTCGCGCACGAGGGCGTCTACTCTCTCTCGGATGCTCACTCCACTCCTCCGCGGCTCCCATGATGATGAGCGCAAGTTAGAGGTGTGACGCCGCTCGCGTGCGCGAGGTCTCCTTCGCATGGCTCGTCATGGAATGCATGCGATACTCATCGGGATGATGTCCTGTGCTCTTGCGGCTCCATGCACCGCGGGCGCGCAGCAGAGCCGCCCGATCGAATTCGGAATCATGGGCGGCGCGGCGTTTCCGATTTCGCTGCTCGGCGACGCGGCAACCACCGGGTGGAATGCCGGGGCGCTCGTGAGCTTCGGAGCGCCTGCCTCGCAGATCCGGGTGCGCATCGATGCGCAGTGGATACAGCTGCCCGGCAAGCAGCCACTCCAGCTCCTCGCGTGCGCAGCGCAACGCGTCGACCCAGCGATCTGCCCGGAGCCCGTCCTGTTCGATTTTCGCGCGCTCGACGCGACGGCGAATGTGGTCTACACGTTACCGAGCGGAATCGCGGCGAAGCTCTACGTGATTGGCGGAGCCGGTGTGTACGATGAGCGAGCGACGTCCTCGTTCGATCGATCTCGAACCGCGTCGACCAAGCTCGGTCTCAACGCGGGACTCGGAGTGAAATTTCGGACTCGCACCTTGGGCGGATTCCTCGAGGCTCGATACCACAACATCATCCACGGCTCGGACACCAGCGGCGAATCGGGCCCATCCTTCGATGCACAATCGCTGCAGTTGATCCTTCTCAGCGCGGGTGTCACGTACTAGTCCGGCGCAGCTGATCTCGACGTGCGCTTTTCCGCCGATCAGTCGAGAAACGGAATCACGAGCGGCGTGCTGCGCGCGCGTCCCGACGGGCTGCGCAGCGGCGGCCACCGGCGCATGGCGTTGTCGAGCGCCGCCACCCGCGAGGCCGCCCGCAGCGGATCCGCCGATTGCTCCGTGCAGTACGCGCGCAGCTCGGCGCCGCTCTCGAGGATCGAGCCGCTGGAATCCGACGCGATCATCCCGTCCGCATCCTCGCTCGCGTGGTACTCGCGAACGAGATACCGGCCATTCTCGAGCAGGAGGATGTCCACACTTTCCCAGCAGGCGAGTCCCTCCGCATCCATCGAATCGGCGGCCTGTGCGCCAAGCTCCCATCCGGGAACCGTGAAGGACATACCGTCCACGGTAACCGCGAGAGGCACGGGCTCTCCGAACAGCTGCTGGGCAAGTGCAACGGCATCGGGATCGCCGCCCGGAGTTGCCAGAAGAGTCGCGGCATTTTCCTGGGGCGCAGCCGTGCGCGACGCGGAGGGGCGGGAATCGGGTCCGGCGTCCTCGAGCATCGTCAGCGGATCGACGATGATGATGTCGTCCAGCTCACGCCTTTGCGCCGAATCGGCGTACCGCGCCATGAAGGACAGTTGAAATGGGGGCTGAAGGTTGAGAAGGCCCTGAGGGTCCGACTGCAGTGCTCGCTATGCTATTTCCGCACCACCGTCCAGCATCGTGTCAAGCTGCTACGCTGCTTCGACTTAGGCCTCTCATTCACCCGCCGCGCCGCTCCCGTCCGGACGGCGTTGTGCAGTCAGTCTTGCACTTTGCTCCGGCGGCGGTTCGTCAGCCGCGTGCGGCTCGGTAGCGGCTGATGAGGGCGTTAGTAGACGAGTCATGCGCCGGGGTGGTATCGGCACCCGGGGCAAGGTCGGCAGCGATGCGGGTCGCGAGCGTCTTTCCCAGCTCGACTCCCCACTGATCGAACGAATCGATGTCCCACACCACTCCCTGCGTGAACACCGAGTGCTCGTACAGCGCGATCAGCGCACCGAGCGTCGCGGGAGTGAGGAGTTGCGCGAGGATGACGCTCGACGGTCGATTTCCCTCGAACACGCGATGGGGAACGAGCCACTCCGGCGTGCCTTCGGCGCGCACCTGCGCGGCCGTCTTGCCGAAGGCGAGCGCCTCCGCCTGTGCGAAGAGATTCGCCATCAGCAGATCGTGCTGCGCTCCAATCGGATTGAGTGAGCGCATGAAGCCGATGAAGTCGACGGGAACGAGCGGCGTTCCCTGATGGAGCAGCTGATGAAAGGAGTGCTGCCCGTTCGTGCCGGGCTCGCCCCAGATCACCGGGGCCGTCGCGTACCGCACACGCGCGCCGCTCAGCGTGACCGACTTCCCGTTGCTCTCCATGACGAGCTGCTGCAGGTAGGACGGAAACCGCGCGAGGTACTGGTCGTACGGCAGTACCGCGGCGGACTGCGTGCCGAAGAAATCCGTGTACCAGATGCCGAGCAGCGCATGGATCACTGGCAGATTCTGCTCGAGCGGCGCATCCCGAAAGTGCTCGTCGACAGCACGCATGCCCGCGAGCATCTCCCCGAAACGCTCGGGGCCGATCGCGATCATGGTCGAGAGACCAATGGCGGAATCCATGGAATAGCGGCCGCCGACCCAATCCCAGAAACCGAACATGTTGGCGGGATCGATGCCGAACTTCCGCACCGCAGGCTCATTGGTCGACACGGCGACGAAGTGGCGCGCCACCGCGAGCGTATCGCCGAGCGCGCCGATGATCCAGTCGCGAGCGACGGTGGCGTTGGTCATCGTCTCGATCGTCGTGAATGTTTTCGACGACACGATGAAGAGCGTCTCCGCGGGATCGAGATCGCGGGTGGCCTCCGCGAAGTCGGTCGCGTCGACGTTCGAGACGAAGCGCACAGTGAGATCGCGCTGGGTGTAGTACGCGAGGGCGCGATACGCCATCGCCGGCCCGAGATCGGAGCCGCCAATGCCGATGTTGACGATGTTCCGAATGCGGCGGCCGGTGAATCCCTTCCACGTACCGTCACGCACGGATAGCGCGAACGCACGCATTCGGCCGAGCACCTCGTGCACGAGCGGAACCACGTTCACTCCATCGACGATGATCGTCGCATTGCGCGGCGCGCGGAGCGCGATGTGCAGCACGGCCCGATTTTCGGTGACGTTGATCTTCTCGCCCGAGAACATCGCCTTCGCGCGCTGGGGAAGTCGGCACTCGCGCGCGAGGGCCACGAGCAGCGCGATCGTCTCGGGGGTCGCGCGATGCTTCGAGTAGTCGAGAAAGAGCGGACCGCCGGATGCGGTCATGCGCGTGCCGCGCTCGGGATCAGCGGCGAAGAGCTCGCGCAGGTGCACATCCCTGATCGCTTCGTGATGCGCGAGCAGCGCCTGCCAGGCCGGGCGCGCCGTGAGAGTGGTGTCCTGAGTCGGGCTCACGTGAGCAGCGATTCTCCTCCCGGTGGAGCATTGCCGGAGGTCCAGCGCGGGAAGGTGCCGAGCAGGCGATAGGTCATCGCCGCCTTGCGCACGGCTTCGAGCGCCTGCGCGGCCTCGGTGTCTCCGGCCTCGTGCTCGAACTCGATGTAGTACATGTACTGCCACGGCTCTCGCGTGGGCCGCGCCACGAAATGCGAGACATTGAAGCCGCCCTTCGCGAGTGGCTGCAGCGCGGCAATGAGACCGCCCGCGACATCGCGAACCGTGCAGAGCGCCGCGCTCCGGGCAGCGGCGCCGGAGGCGAGGGACGCCGGCGTACGCGCGACCGCGAGAAATCGCATCTGCGTGTCGGGGCGATCCTCGATGCGGTCCACGAGGAGCTCCAGGCCGAAGCGGTCCGCCGCGCGCCTGCTCCCGGCTGCCGCGCGCGACGGATCTCCACCCTGCATCACCGCGCGCGCCGCGCCCGCGGTATCCCACGAGGGCACCGGCGTGATGTGCTTGTAGCGCTCGAGAAAATGTGCGCACTGCGCGAGCATGAGCGGATGGCTGTGCAGCTGCGTGATCTCCGAGAGCGTGGCGCCCGGGATCCCCAGCACGCACAAGCGAATCGGTACCACGGTTTCTGCTGCGATGAGCAGCCCGTCGTGCATCGCGAGCAGATCGTAGGCGCTGTCGACTCCGCCCATGAGCGTGCTCTCGATCGGCAGCAGCCCGTAGTCCACTGCGCCGGTTT
>DASXQD010000107.1:0-11601 GCA_036493195.1 Gemmatimonadaceae bacterium
CCGTGCGCCATGCATAGAGGGGCTGAACGAACAGCAGTTGGCCGCCGTCGAGCGGCACCATGCGCACGCGGCCGTGCACGGCGCGAGCGTCGCGCGGCGCGGAGACCGTCGTGTCGAGCGCGCGCCGGAGTTGATCCGCAATCGTGCTCCATCGCGCGCTCGCCTGCCGGAGCGGAAGCCAGTGCACGGCCGGATCGCTGCCACCGGATGCGAGCAGCACGCCGACCGCGTGCTCATTCGGATCCAGCACCGCCGCGCTCCACTGCGTCGCATCAGTTCCGGGGAGGGAGAGCAGCGCACTCTCCCCGGATAGCACCGTGTCGGATCCAGCCTCCTCCGCGAGCAGATGCCCATGCCGCTCGGACTCTCCGCGCAGGCCGAAGCTCGCGAGCTTGCGCCCCTGCACGCGCGCGCCGTCCACGGGCGGCGGGAGCGCGTGCGCGACTCCCGCCGGCAGCGCGGCCCGAAGGGTAATCAGCCCGGGAAATGCCTCGTTCCAGCTTTCCGCGATCGGATCCTTCGTCGAGTCCGTGACGATCCACGTGGCGCCAGTAAGCGCGTTCGTGACGCCCACGGCAGCGTGCTGCAGATAGGTGACGTTGTTGTCGGCGAGCGAATCGCGCTCGCTCAGCGGATAGCTGTTGGACGCCGAATAGAGATCGATCGCCCAGTACAGGCTATCGGCAACGACGATCGGCGAGATCCCCGTTCCCTGAAGAAAATACGGTGCAATGGCATCGATGCGCTCGCGCAGATCGCGATGCGTGACGATGCGCGCCGTCGGATGCGGAAGCTCTCCGGTGAGCAGCCGGAAATTCTGCAGCGCCCACGCGTGCGCCAGACGCGAAAGCGCCCCTTCGAGCACGGGTGCGGCAATGACGCCCAGCGAATCCGCAACTACCCGATAGCCGGAGAGTGAGTCGGCGATCAGCACGGGGCCGATCTGCTCCGGCTCGCGCGGGCTGCGTCCGGGAGGGACGTGAATCACCGAGCCATCGCTCTCCACGCGTGATGCGTAGACGCGCGTCATGGACCAGTCGGATCGCTCCCCTTCGTCTTCACCACCCGGGGGCGCTTCCACGACGATCGCTCGCAGTCCCTCGGCGGACGGCGACCATTGGATCATGCCGGGCGCCGGCGGACCCTTGGTGCGCCGTCCCAGCGAGCGCATCAGGGCCGCTGGATCCCACACGGAGATGCCTGCAGATACCTCGAGAGCGCGAGTGGGCAGCGGGTAGGAGCTATCCTGCTCGATTCGACTCAGCGCGTACGCGCGGCGCGTGTAATCGGCGCGCGTCGCGAGGTAGCTCACCTCGCGCGAGGAGTCGGCGCCGGCCGCGACGTAGTGACGCATGAACACGGGCGTGACGTGCCGCAGCAGAACGGAAACGAGCAGCACCGCAATCAGCGTCATCGTGGCGGCACGCACCTGACCGATCCATCCGAAGTAGAACACGACGAGTGCGGTGCCGGCCGTGAGATATGCGAGCCAGATGCTCACCGGGATGACGGTGCGATGATCGGAGTAGGAAAATGCGCCGCCGGCTCCCGAGCCGGAGAGGAGGGACTCGTAAATGTCGAGGCGATAGCTCCAGGCGAGCAGCAGGAGCAGCACCGCGCCCAGGGCGGCCAGATGCCTGCGCACGTAGTGCGAGACGTACAGCGCGCCGCGATCCCACCGCAGACTCGGCGTCAACGCATAGAAGAAGATCACGACCACGGTGGCGAAGAGCACGGTCGTGAGCGTCCGATAGTACAGCATGCTCTCGATCGGAAGCCAATACACGAAGAAGCCGAGGTCCATCTCGACGTACGGATCGGATTCGCCGAACGGTATTCCGTGACGCAGCAGCGAGAACATGCGCCAGCTGTCGGCGGGGAGTGCGAGCCACCATCCCAGCGCGAGCGAAATGAGCAGCGCCGCGCCCACGAGATAGCGACCGGGCACCTCCTCGCCGATCTCGATGTTGGCGACGCGTCGCGGAAGCACGAGCGAGACGACGCTCTGCCGCACCACGTAGAGATTCACGAACAGCATCGCTGCGGCAGCGAGGGCGGAGCCTGCGCATACGGTCGTGATGAGTACCGCGCGCTCGCGCCAGAGCGCCGCCGCGCCCATCGACGCGTACCACAGATAATCCGCGACGATCCCCGCACTCACGCGGCCGATCACGAGCAGCACCGCGACGACCGCGAGCGCGATGACCGGCCACCGACGCCAGCGGATGGGAACGCTCACACTAGCGAGCGGACACTAGGGCGAGACGCCCTGTGTGCGCAGCCAATCCTCCATCTCGCCGCGAATGGCGGCGAGCCGCTGCGCCGTGCGCGCCTCGTACCGCGTCACGAGTATGGGCTGCGTGTTGGATGCGCGAATCAAACCCCAGCCGTCGCCGAACAGCACGCGCGCCCCGTCCACGTCGAGCACCTCGTGCGTCGCCCGGAAGTGACGGACCGCATCGTCGACGATCTGGAACTTGCGCGACTCTTCCACGTCCACACGAAGCTCCGGTGTCGACACGAACTGTGGAACGTCGGCGAGCATGCCGGCGAGCGAGGCGCCGGACGCGGCGACGATGCGAATCAACCGCGCGGCACCGTAGAGCGCATCATCGTGGCCGTAGAATCCCTCGGTGAAGAACATGTGCCCGGACATCTCTCCGCCAACCGGCGCGCGCAGCTCGTGCATCTTGTCCTTCATGAGCGAGTGGCCGGTCTTCCACATCACGGGCACGCCCTGCGCCTTCACGATTTCGTCCGGCAGAGCCTGGGAGCACTTGACGTCGAAGACGATCGGCTGTCCCGCGCCCGTGCGCTCGAGCACATCGCGCGCGTACAGGATCAGCACGTGATCGCCCCAAACGATGTTGCCGTCGCCGTCGACCACGCCGATGCGGTCGGCATCGCCGTCGAATCCTACGCCGAGGTCTGCGCCGCTGGTGCGCACGGCTCGAATCAGGTCCTGAAGATTCTCGACGACGGTGGGGTCCGGATGGTGATTCGGAAACGTCCCATCGCTCTCGCAGAACAGCCCTGTCCATTCGACATCGAGCTTGTCGAAGAGCTTGGGCGCCACGAGCGCGCCGACGCCGTTGCCGCAGTCGACAACGACCTTGAGTCTTCGCTGCAACTTCCCCGTGCGCGCCACGATGTCGTCGACGTACGCATCGATGATCTCGCGTGTGCGAACGCTGCCCGTTCCCGACGGAAACTTTCCCGTGACGGCCAGACGATAGAGCTCCTGAATCTCCTCGCCATGAATCGAACCTGTTCCCAGCGACAGCTTGAATCCGTTGTACTCGGGCGGATTGTGCGAGCCCGTGACCTGAATTCCGCCCGCGACCGCGAGATGATTGAGGGACCAGTACAGCAGCGGGGTCGGCACCTGTCCGACATCGATCACATCGAGCCCGCACTCCGTGAGCCCGCGCACGAGAGCGTCCCGCAGGTCGCCGCCACTCGGTCTGTTGTCGCGGCCGACGGCCACCGGCCCCGATGCGCCCCGGGTCGCGAGAAAGGCGGCGTACGCGCGCCCGAGCGTGTACGCCGTATCTGCCGTGAGGTCGCGACCCACGATGCCGCGAACATCATATTGCCGGAAGATCTCCCTGCTCAACATCATCTCGTTCCTCGGAACGATGCGAGGCCGCGCGGGCGGCCTCGGGTGGTCATCGACTGGCCGCGGCTGTCACCGGAGGACCGGCCGGTGCATTCACCATGCTGATCGGGACACTGTTTCTCGCGAGCATCACGAATCCGTTCGGCAGCACGCCGAACAGCAGCAGGATGAAGGCGGAGAGATAGATCACCAGAAAGGTGCCGGTTTGCACGGGGCGCACCACCACAGCGTTGCTCGCCCTCGGCTTCATGAACATCACGAGCACCACGCCCAGGTAGTAGCCCGCCGAGATGACACTCGCGATTACGAGAATCACTGCGAGCACCGTTTGCGGATGGGGAGCGCTCAGCGCCGCGTTGATGACGTACCACTTGGCGAAAAAGCCCATGCCGCCGGCGATCGGGAAGCCGAGCAGCGCGAGCATGAACACAGCCATCGCGCTCGCGAGCCATGGTGACACGTACCACAGACCGGCATAGTCGGCGATTTCCTGATTGCGCTCTCCGGGCTCCCCGAGGGCGATCACGACCGCGAACGCACCCATCGTTGCCAGCGTGTACGCAACGAGATAGAAGAGGAATGCGGAGGCACCGAGCGAGTTCGCGACCACCACGGTGACGAGCAGATAGCCGGCGTGCGCAATGCTCGAGTAGGCCAGCATGCGTTTCATGTTCTTCTGCTGAAGTGCAACGAGATTGCCGCCGATCATCGTGATCACCGCGAGCCACTGCAGCGGATGAATCCACGCCGACGTGGCTCCGGGAAACGCCTCGATCCAGACGCGAAGGAATGCCGCGAATGCAGCCGCCTTCACAGCGGCCGCCATGAATGCCGTGACGGGAGTCGCAGCACCCTCGTACACGTCAGGCGTCCACATGTGGAAGGGTACGGCTGCGATCTTGAAGCAGAAGCCGACGATCAGAAGCCCGATCCCGGCGAGGAGCAGCGGGTTGTTGAACGTCTCTCCCGTGACCACCGTACCGATGGTCGCAATGTCCGTGGAGCCGGTGGCCCCGTACACGAGGGCGATGCCGTAGAGGAGAAATCCCGTCGAGAACGCGCCCAGGAGGAAGTACTTGAGCGCCGCCTCCGCGCCGCGGCTGCTCCGCCGATCGAGTCCGCAGAGCACGTAGCTCGCGATCGACATGAGCTCGATGCCGAGGAAGACGACGATCAGATCGCGCGACGCGGCGAGCAGCATCATCCCGCTGGCCGCGAGCAGCAGCAGCACGTACGACTCGGCCGAGACGAGCTGCTCGCGCTCGCTGTAGTCGATCATCAGCGTGGCGGCGATGATCGTAGCGGCGAGCACGATGCAGTCGGTCGCCCACCGGAAGCCATCCACGGCGATGATGCCGGCGCTCGCGGTGGCCTGCACGCGCCACAGCCACACGATGGCGGCGAACGTGATCAGGCAGACCACGATCGAGAGCATTCCGGTGAAGCGAGCGCGCCGCAGCGATTCCTTCCCCCACACCGACACGAGCAGCAGGAGCATCGCGCCAATGACGAGAATGAGATCGGGAAGCAGCGCGCCCGCGAGCTGTGAGGGGATCGACAGATCGAAGTACATCAGCGTGTCCCCCGTTCCGCGGTGCGCATGCTCGCCTGACCGCTCTCCACCAGCTGAACGAAGCGCGCGGATGACGGCTCCATGCGCCGCAGAATCGGCTGGGGATAGAGCCCGATCCAGAAGATCCCGGCGACGAGCACGGCCATCATCGTGAGCTCACGCGCGTTGAGGTCCGTGATGTGCTCGTTCTCGGGCTTGTCCAGCGCATTGAAGAGAATGCGCTGGATCGCCCAGAGCAGATACGCAGCGGCGAAGATCACGCCGGAGGTCGCGAAGAAGGTGAAGTACGGATGCGTGCGGAACGAGCCAATGAGGACGAGGAATTCACCCACGAATCCGTTCGTCGACGGAAGTCCGATACTGCTCAGGGACACGATCACCAGAAGCGTCGAGAACAGCGGCACGACGCGCGCGATCCCGCCGTACGCCTCGATCAGTCGCGTGTGGCGACGCTCGTAGATCATGCCGATCAACAGGAAGAGCGCGCCCGTCGAGATCCCGTGGCTGATCATGACGATCAGCGCGCCCTGCACGCTCTGCAGGGTGAGCGCGAAAATGCCGAGCATGACGAAACCGAGGTGGCTCACCGACGAGTACGCCACGAGCTTCTTGAAGTCGGGCTGCACCATCGCGACCAGCGCGCCGTAGATGATCCCGATCACGGCGAGCGTGAGGATCGTCGAGCGCACCCACGGCGTCATCGCCGCCGACGGGAAGAGCGGAATCGCGAACCGAATGAAGCCGTACGTTCCCATCTTCAACATGATCGCCGCCAGAATCACCGATCCGGCAGTGGGCGCCTCGACGTGCGCGTCCGGAAGCCACGTGTGGAACGGGAACATCGGCACCTTCACCGCGAACGCGAGGAAGAATGCCCCGAAGAGCCAGAGCGCCGCCTTGTGTGTGTGGGCGATGGCCAGCAGGCGATCGTAGTCGAACGTCTGGCCCAGACCCATTGCCGGCGAGGCGGAGACGTTCCAGAGATACAGAATGCCGACGAGCATGAGGAGCGAGCCGGCCATCGTGTAGATGAAGAACTTGATGCTCGCGTAGATGCGGCGCTCGCCGCCCCAGATACCGATGATGAAGTACATCGGCACGAGCATGATCTCCCACATCACGTAGAAGAGCAGCATGTCTCGCGACACGAACACGCCGAGCATCCCGGTCGTGAGCACGAGCATGAGCGCGTAATAGCTGCGCACCTTCGTGCGAATCGACGTCCAGCTTCCGAGCACGGCCAACGGCATGATCACCGTGGTCAGCAGCAGCATCATGAGTGAGATGCCGTCGATGCCCATGGACAGGCGCGCGTTCCACGGAACGATCCACCAGTGGTCGTACGTGGCCTGCCAGCGCGCGCCAGCGGGATCGTAGGACCACCAGAGCCCCATCGAGATCACGAACTCGAGTACAAATACCAGCAGCGCGATCCAGCGTGCCGATGGTGCGGCCTCCAGCGTTCCGTCGTCGCCGGACATCGCGCCCATCAGGAGCAGCACGAGCGCGCCTGCCAGCGGAAGCAGCAGGAGCGCCGGAAGGATCCAGGCGTTGTAGTGGGTCTGTACGAGAAAGTCGTGCATCGGTCAGCGGAAGGTGAAAGCGCCCAGAACCGCGAGCGCACCGATCGCGATCGCCCACGCGTAAGCGCCCGTCTCCCCTGACTGCATCTGCGACCCTATCCATCCGAAACCGCGCGCGAGCACGGCCGACCCGTTCACGAAGAGACTGTCGATGATTCCACGATCGATCCCGGTCCACAGCACGTTGCGCGAGCCCGCAACGATCGGCTTCACCACGGCGTCGTCGTAGATCTCATCCACGTAGTACTTCTCTTCGAGCACGTGCTCGAAACCGTGCGACGGAAGGGCATCCCGCTTCCGCACGAGCGCTGCTGGCTTGAGCCGCGCGACGGCGAAGGCAATGCCGACTATCGCGATCAGCACGGCCGCGCCGATGAGGAAGTATTCCGTGGACGTGACCTCTTCACCCGTGGTGCCCGCGACCGCCGCCGTCGCCGCTCCCACGACGGGATCGAGCCACTTCTCGAGCACGCCCACCGGACCGAGCGGCAGCGCGGCAGGAAGATTGAGCCATCCGCCCGCGGCACTCAACACGCCCAGGATCACGAGAGGTCCCGTCATCGACCACGGCGCCTCGGCGAGGTGCGCCTGCTCCGCCTCGCCCGTGCGATTGGGTCCGTGAAAGGTGTAGAGCATCATGCGCGTCATGTAAATCGCAGTCAGAAATGCCGTGACGAGGCCCAGCGCGTAGAGCACGTAGAGCACCGCGCTCCCCGGCATTCCGAGCCAGGTCGACTCCGCGAGCGCGCCGTGCTGCGCACGCGCGAAGACCGCGCCGAGTATTCCATCCTTCGAGAAAAATCCCGAGAAGGGTGGAACACCGGCTATGGCAAGCGTCGCGATCCACATCAGCACGAAGGTCACGGGCATGTACTTTCTGAGCCCGCCCATGTTGCGCATGTCCTGCGCGTCGTCGTGGCTGCCCGTGTGGTGATAGGCGCGATGCATCGCGAAGATCACCGAGCCCGAGCCGAGGAAGAGAAGTGCCTTGAAGAAGGCGTGCGTGACCAGGTGGAACATCCCCGCGGCGTACGCACCGGCGCCCACGCCCATGAACATGTAACCGAGCTGGGAGATCGTCGAATACGCGAGCACCTTCTTGATGTCCCATTGCTTGAGACCGATCGTTGCCGCGAACAGCGCCGTGAGCGTGCCCACCACGGCCACCGTGATGCAGGCGGTGGGAGACATCGCGAACAGGAAGCCGCTGCGGGCGATGAGATACACGCCCGCGGTGACCATCGTGGCCGCGTGGATCAGTGCCGATACCGGAGTCGGACCCGCCATCGCGTCCGGCAGCCACACGTACAGCGGCAGCTGCGCGCTCTTGCCCGCGCATCCGAGAAAAAAGAAGAGACAGATCGTCGTGACGAGCGCGCTGTCATAGCCCAGCGACGACGCGCTCGCCGCCACGCCCGTGAAGTCGAGTGTGCCGAGATTCGCGAACAACAGGAACATCGCGATCAGGAAGCCGAAATCGCCGATGCGGTTGACGATGAAGGCCTTCTTCCCCGCATCCGCATTCGCCTTGTCGCTGAACCAGAAGCCAATGAGAAGATACGAGCAGAGACCCACGCCCTCCCACCCCACGAACAGCACAGGGTAGCTCGCACCGAGCACGAGCACGAGCATGAAGGCCACGAACAGATTCAGATACGCGAAGAACCGGGGGTAGCCAGGGTCATCGCGCATGTAGCCGATGCTGAAGATGTGGATCAGCGTGCCTACGCCGGTGATCACCAGTACCATGATCATCGAGAGCTGGTCGACCTGGAACGCCCACGAGATCTTCAGGTCGCCGGTGACCATCCAGTCGAAGAAGTGCTGGACGTACGGCGTATTCATTTCGCCTGCGCTCGCCATCGCGAGCCAGATCGCCACGGCAAGCGCGAACGAGAGCACCAGCACGAGCGGACCAATGACGCTCGTCACTCCGGCGAAGGGATGCCGCGCGATCGCGTGGTGATCGTCGCCGGTCGCGCCCGACCGCTCGGCGTGATCCATCGCGTGCGCCTGAGCGGCATCGTGGTCGTGCTCGTGCCCCGCCGTCGACGGATCGCCCGGTCCCGGCGTGTACGCGGGGATGAGCGACAGCGCGCCGTTCACGAGGAATCCGGCGAGGGGGATGAGTGGAAGCAGGCCAACGTATCGCGCGGCCGTCGCCGCAAGCGCGTGCGTGTCGACGGCGGCCAGGTCCTGAAGCATCAGCCTTTCAAGAGATTGATGTTACGAAGGTCCACCGATTTATGGTGGCGAAAGATCGAGATGATGATCGCCAGCCCGACCGCCGCCTCTGCGGCAGCAATCGTCATCACGAACAGCACGAACACCTGTCCGTTCGCCGAACCGTGCAGTCGCGACAACGCGATGAACGAGAGGTTGACGGCGTTGAGCATGAGCTCCACGCACATGAAGATGATGATCGCGTTCCGCCGCGTGAGCACGCCAACGACGCCGATGATGAAGAGCACGGCCGAGAAGAACAGCGCTTCGGAGATCATGAGATGTTCTCTCCTCTCTTGGCCAGCACCACCGCACCGATGACCGCCACGAGCAGCACCACGCTCGTCACCTCGAACGGCAGCAGATATTCATGGAAGAGTGGCGCGGACACGGGATTCACGACGTTCGCGTGATCGCTCATCGCGCCCATGAGTCTCGGAAAGTGCAAGCGACTGAGCGCGAACAGCTCGGCCAGCATCGCGAGTCCGACCAGCCCCGCGGTGAGACGGCCCCCCAGCCCGCGAATGTCCGTGACGTCGGATGCCTGGCCCAGGTTGAGCAGCATCACGACGAAGAGAAACACGACCATGATGGCGCCGGCGTACACGAGCACCTGCACGGCCCCAATGAATTGCGCATCGAGCATCACGTACAGCGCGGAGAGGCAGAACATCGTGTTCACCAGCCACAGCGCCGCCGCGACGGGACTCTTGCGCGTGACGAACGCCGCCGCGGATGCGATCGCGATGAGCCCGAAGAGATAAAAATGGAAGGTGTAGACGAGGGTATTCATTCGCCCTTCGGATCAGCGGGATCCCACATCTCGCACACTGGATGCGTCTGCGACGTGAGCCGCTCGAGGTCGTAGACGAACCCTTCGCGACTGTATTCGGAATTTTCGTAGTGGCGCCCGACGTGAATCGCTTCCTCGGGACAGACTTCCTGGCAATAGCCGCAAAAAATGCAGCGGAACTCGTCGATCTCGTAGACCAGCGGATAGCGATTGCCGTCCTCGTCCTCACCTGGCACGAGCTTGATGCAGTTGGCCGGGCAGATTTGCGGGCACAGGCCGCACGCCACGCACTTCGACTTCCCGGTCTCGTCCGTGAGCATGCGATGCGTTCCGCGCCACCGCGGCGAGAGCGCCCACTTCACCTCGGGATACTGTTCCGTCTTCTTGTGCGGGTTCATCAAGTGCTTGAAGGTCAGCGCCATTCCGCTGAGCATCGCGCGCACGTAGCTGGCATCGGCCACGGGACGCGCGAGCACCTTCACCTGAATTGGCATGTCAATCTCCCTGACTTGCTGCGAGCGACCGGCCGGAGCTCATCGCACGCAAGCGCGCGACCTGTACCGGCGAGAGCCGAGAGTATGCCGGACTGATGATGCGCCCGCGATCGAGGATGACGAACACGAGCACCGCCAGCACGAGATTCAGAACGCCCAGGGCCGCCCAGAACGGCGAGATGCCGAACCACTGCACGGAGCGCGGCACCTGCAGCATGTCGAGCACGAGCACCGCACCGCCCGTGACCACGATGTACGCGAGCGCCAGCGGCAGCATGAAGCGCCAGCCGAGGCTCATGAGTTGGTCGTAGCGGAAGCGCGGAAGCGTCCAGCGAATCCACATGTAGAGGAACAGGAAGAAGAGCAGCTTTGCGAGAAAGAACGCCAGAGTGAGCAGGAACTTGATCACCGTCCAGGGCGGCATGTTGTCCCACTGTGTTCCCGGAATGTCCCACCCGCCGAAGAACAGCGTGACCATGAGCGCGCTCGCCGTCACCATGTTCGAGTACTCGGCGATGAAGAACATCGAGAACTTCATCGCGCTGTATTCGGTGTGATAGCCGGCGATCAGCTCGGACTCGGCCTCCGGCAGATCGAAAGGCAGCCGGTTCGTCTCCGCGAACGAGGCGACGCAGAAGATGAAGAATCCGATCAGGAGCGGAAACACATTCCAGCCCATGCCCTGCTGCTGCTGCACGATCGCGGGCAGCGAGACGTTGCCCGCGAGGAGCAGCACCGACACCGCCGCCATCCCCATCGCGATCTCGTAGCTCACCATCTGCGCGCTCGAGCGAAGTCCGCCGAGCAGCGAGTATTTGTTGTTCGAGGACCATCCCGCGAGCACGATCCCGTACACGCCCAGCGATGAGATCGCGAGGATGTAGAGGAAGCCGATCGGCAGGTTGGCCACCGACATCTCGACGAGCCCCCAGCGCGTGCTGAGTGGCGAGGCGAATGGGATGATCGCGAACGTGATCAGCGCCGGGATGAACGACAGCATCGGCGCCAGAATGAAGAGAGGTGTGTACGCGGCATCGGGATACGTCTCTTCCTTCATGATGTTCTTGAGACCGTCCGCCGCCGGCTGGAGCAATCCCCCGTAACCCGTGCGATTCGGACCGATGCGGTCCTGAATCCACGCAGAGATCTTTCGCTCGGCGAGCGTCAGCATCGCGACGCCCACCATGATCACGGTGAAGACGATGAGCATCTTCACGATCGTGAAAAGCAGCCAGGGCGTTGCCGTAACGGGAACGAGTGGATCGTAGTACTGATGATAGACCGCCTGGTCTGCGAGCATGGCAGGGATCACGAGC